>NZ_PNGD01000012.1:12554-73710 GCF_002871495.1 Streptococcus sp. UMB0029 | reverse complement strand
GGTTAGAAGTGGAAGTGTGGCGACACATGTAGCGGACTAATACTAATAGCTCGAGGACTTATCCAAAGTAACTGAGAATATGAAAGCGCACGGTTTTCTTGATTTGAATAGATATTCAATTTTGAGTAGGTATTACTCAGAGTTAAGTGACGATAGCCTAGGAGATACACCTGTACCCATGCCGAACACAGAAGTTAAGCCCTAGAACGCCGGAAGTAGTTGGGGGTTGCCCCCTGTGAGATATGGAAGTCGCTTAGCTCTAGGGAGTTTAGCTCAGCTGGGAGAGCATCTGCCTTACAAGCAGAGGGTCAGCGGTTCGATCCCGTTAACTCCCATTTAAGCGGGTGTAGTTTAGTGGTAAAACTACAGCCTTCCAAGCTGTTGTCGCGAGTTCGATTCTCGTCACCCGCTTTGAACTTTGTTCAAAATACCAAGTTTTTAACTTGGGCGCGTAGCTCAGGTGGTTAGAGCGCACGCCTGATAAGCGTGAGGTCGGTGGTTCGAGTCCACTCGTGCCCATAAAGTTTGGTCCGTTGGTCAAGGGGTTAAGACACCGCCTTTTCACGGCGGTAACACGGGTTCGAATCCCGTACGGACTATTTTGGAGGATTACCCAAGTCCGGCTGAAGGGAACGGTCTTGAAAACCGTCAGGCGTGTAAAAGCGTGCGTGGGTTCGAATCCCACATCCTCCTTTTTCATTAACGCGGGATGGAGCAGCTCGGTAGCTCGTCGGGCTCATAACCCGAAGGTCGTAGGTTCAAATCCTGCTCCCGCAATAAGGCTCGGTAGCTCAGTTGGTAGAGCAATGGATTGAAGCTCCATGTGTCGGCGGTTCGATTCCGTCTCGCGCCATTTATATATTTTGGAAGGGTAGCGAAGAGGCTAAACGCGGCGGACTGTAAATCCGCTCCTTCGGGTTCGGGGGTTCGAATCCCTCCCCTTCCATTTTACGGGCATAGTTTAAAGGTAGAACTAAGGTCTCCAAAACCTTCAGTGTGGGTTCAATTCCTACTGCCCGTGTTAATAAAATTATGGCGGGTGTGGTGAAGTGGTTAACACACCAGATTGTGGCTCTGGCATGCGTGGGTTCGATCCCCATCACTCGCCTATTTTATATTATTGGGGTATAGCCAAGCGGTAAGGCAAGGGACTTTGACTCCCTCATGCGTTGGTTCGAATCCAGCTACCCCAGTTACTATTTGCCGGCGTGGCGGAATTGGCAGACGCGCTGGACTCAAAATCCAGTGTCCGCAAGGACGTGCCGGTTCGACCCCGGCCGCCGGTATAGTATTAAAGACAAGGTTTTCGGACCTTGTCTTTTTTTCTTTGTTGTGTGTCGAGTTACCAATTTTTTCCATTTTAAAATAAATCATCAAGTTTATTAGCCAATGTTTTCTGTTTGCTAGGGTACAAATGAGAATAAGTATCAATTGTTGTTGTAATGGATGCGTGTCCTAATCTTTCTTTGACAACAAGATAATCTTCTCCTTGATTTATAAGTAATGATGCATGAGAGTGTCTCAAATCATGAATTCTTATTTTCTTTAAATCTTTATCCCTTTCTAGTATTTGCTTAAACTTCTTATCAATCATATTTTTTGTAATTGTTATTGGCGTACTCTGTATTATTTGTAGTTCTTCAGTATTTTTCGTAAATTCCTCAAGTTTTTCTTTTTGTTTTACTTTCCAATCTATTAGCATTTCTGCTAATTTCTGATTTATTGTTATATTTCTAGTTCCTGATCGTGTTTTTGTTGTATTAATGTAGCTTGTATTATTGACAAAGTATACCGTTTTGGTAACGTATATTGTATTTGTTAAAAGATCTATATCATTCCAGTTCAATGCGAGGATTTCTCCCATTCTCATCCCAGTAAAGAAAGCAATCACGAAAAACAGGTCATAGCTTATTTCATCATCTTGAATAAGTTCTCTAAATCTCGTGAATTCTTCTATACTCCAAAATTTGATATTAGGCTTCCTAATTGGTAATTTTCTCAGATTCTCAACAGGATTTTTATCAATGAGGGATTTTCTTATACCAGTATCAAAAATTTTTTTAAGTAGAATTAGAATTTTATTAATTGTATTGTAACTTAATGTTTCATTTTCATTTTGTTTTTTAGGTTTTGTTTTTAGGTATTCACGAAATTCGAATATATGGTCATACGTTAATTTATTTAAATTTGTATCTTTAAAATAAGGCTTAATATGACGCTCATAATTGTTTCTTTGTGTACTTGTATAGCTTATTTTTCTGCCATTTTTCAGATCATCTTCTTCAAGTAAGTCGAATAACATATCTGTTGTCACTACAAAGTCAAATTGTTTTTCTTTCAATTCTACAATTCGAATATGTTGTTCTAGCTCTAGGGCTTCCTTTTTAGATTTTAATCCTTTCCGAATGATACGTATTCTTTTTTGTGTGACTGGGTGGAATCCATTAGAAACATCAACGGTCCATTTACCACTTTTAGTTTTACGAATAGTCATTCATTATGCTTCTTTCTGGAGTTCAATTCCTAATAGTTCTTCAGCGACACTGGCTGGAATTGTACCAATACGTTTGTTATCATAGATGTTAAAACCACGATTCACTAATAGTAATTTGCCGGTATGGATAATCTTTCTTGCAGTTCCTGGAGCAAATCCAAGTTCGATAAGGTCATCTTTTGTTACAGTTTTAATCATGTGATCTCCTTTTCTAATTAGATTAACTAAGGGGAGGATTAACTCCCCTTGTATTTTACTTATTTTTGTTTTACATCTACTAAATGGATAGCATCAGCCTTGTAATACATTGTCGTGCTAATCATAGTAGCTTGTAAATTGTCAAATGTAACTGGTACTTCATCCATTGCTTGGATATAGTCATTATCAACCAAGGCATCTGGATTGTCTACTGAGACTTGGGTTGATTTCTTTTTGAATTGTCCATCCTTGATTGTTACATTGTATTTCCAACCAATGATTTTATCGGTATTAAAACGTCTTTCGCTACCATCTCGGTTTTTGATAATTTCTCCGTTTGCATCTGCTCGGACTTCCGTTTCAAATTTTGGAATGACTTCATCCAATTCAAATTTTGTTCCAATGTTATTAAAATTCCAGTCATTTTGTGAAAGCATTTTTGCCATAGTTAATTTCTCCTTTTAATATTTTCTTTGATTGTAGGGATCAAATCCTCTCGTTTAAAGAGTATTGCTCTTTCTATTAATCCACTTGCTAAATCTGGTGGATATTCCATATTGTTGAGTGCGAGATAGTTAGCTTTCTCATACTCATGCAGTAAGTTATTGTCGTATAGAAATTTATACGCTTTTAGAATAGCTCCTGAACCTTTATAGGTAAACCATTCTAATTTTTGTTCTAGTTCTGTTTTTGATTTTGAAATAATGATAGAGACGGGTTTTGAATGGCCTAAAAACTTTTCCCAAGATCTCAAAGGTTTTGAGAAATAGCTATCACTATAGAACCTCACTTTTTCTTTGAGATATCCCTTGGTAAAGTTGAGAAGATCTATTTCTGAATGCAACCATTCTTGAATGAAGTAGTGAGCTTTTTCTTTCCTAAGTTCTAACTCAGTTCTTATCCAATTTTCTATATACCGCTTGCTGATACCGAGCTTCTCAGCTCGTTCTAAGCGTTTATCGTAAATTCTAAGTCTTTCGTCATCATTGGGTTTTCTCAAATATAAGGTCTGGCCGATTGTTTCATCTCCGTAGGTATTGTAGTAGGTGCTTTTTCCATATATAAAGCGTTTCTTCTGACAAATCTTTAGAAGCTGATTAGGAGTGAAATAGGGTGTTTCATTAAAATCATCTATTGCAATATCAATTCGTCTTACTGAAAAATGATTGTAATTGTAGTAGAGGTTGTTCAAAAACTGTCTTTCGGACAGACTATTTGGATCTAATACCATATCTCTATAGAACTCGAGTGCCTGTCCTGACATGACAAGCATGTAGGACGACTCTTTCGCTCCATAGTAGATACGGATATTCCCATAATGAAGCTGGCTATCATAGTTATAGTATTTAAGGCTCCCTTTATTCTCAATAAATAGGTCATAGTCAAGAAATAGAATGTCTTCGATTATTTCTCTTGGCGAAAATTCAGTCTTATCAAACTGAATTTGAATCCAGTCAAATACAGAACGTAAATGTTCATTTTTTGCCATAGATTTTGATTCAACTTTTTGCTTAATTTTGCCACCCTTAAAATCTCCGAAACCCTTGGAAATACTGAATTCTTTCGATGGTACACCTAACTTGCAGAGGGTGGTGTTACTACACACCCTATCGGTCAAAAATGGTCCGTCCGCATCTACGCTCATTTTCGGCTTTCTGCCTCATGGCTCAGCCGAAAACTCGCTATTAGCCGAACCTATTTTTTGACCTCTTGTTAACAAACCCTAGTAAGCCGGTTTGCATCGACTCTTCAATATCTTGGATTTTCTTTTTTAGGTTGGAATTCTCAATTTTTATCAGTCGTATTTCTCGTTTAAATTCCTGTTTCAAGGCGCTCAGTTCATCGTAGAGCTCATCTATTACTTGGTTTAGGGATTCTTGCTCATTATCTGCTAGACTCCCAAATACGGCTTGTATAGCCTCTTTGAGACCTATTTCAAGTTTTAGGTTAGCTAACTTTTGAAATTGTCTAAGGTCTTCGTCTGTAAAGTCATAGGCAACTGTATAACTTAATTGATGAGTTCTTGGATTTCTACTGATAGGAATTTTAATTTTCTTAAATTCCTTGCCACTTATCTCTCTAATCAGTTGAATCCAATTTTTAAGAGTAGAGGTAGAGTTTAGGCCAGAAATTTGATTGACTAACTCTTTATTGGTCATCTTTTTGTGAAACCTCCGAAATTTTCTTGTGCAACTGAAGAGTTTTCTGTGGTATAATTGTTACATAATATGTTTTGATCTTGGAACGAACGGCACATTTGTTTCAAGATTTTTTATTTTGTCGAATCCTACCTCCTTTATTAAAATTTTTTAAATCGACTACTAGTTACATACGCTTTTACCTCCTTTTATGCTATAATATTCTCAATGGAATATTCAATCTCAAAATAAATATTCCTTATGGAATAATTCTATTTTATACCGTTTAGAATATTTTGTCAAGCTAAAATATACGAATAAGAATATCTATAGGAGAATTATGTATACAGAGGATTATAAATTTTCAGAGAGGTTAAAAACTCTCAGAAAATCAAAAAAGTTAACTCAAGTACAAATATCGGAATTAATTGGAGTTCAACAAGGGACATATTCTCGGTGGGAGAATGGAACGTTAGAACCAGGATTAGAATTCGTTGTGAAATTAGCAAATATCTTTGGGACTACTACAGATTATTTGCTGGGACAAAAACCTTATTCAATTATCAGTAGTTTACCTCTAGAACAATTAGATCTTACCAATATTGCAAACTTTTCAAAGGATGAGTTTGATATTTTGAAACATTCAATAGCAGTTTCGGTGGCAAGAAATAAAATAAAGGCAACAGAACTAAAAGATAGAGTTATAGAAAAAAATCAGTTGTCAGAAAAAGATGCAGAACTTTTGAATAAGATTTTTGAAGAAGTTAAAACTTATTGGGAAAATTAGGAGGACGCTAGTCTTCAAAATTCCCTCCCAAAATGTGTCCAAAATATTGACAGAATTCTAGCTTTTCATTATAGTTCTTATGGAACTTTTTTTCTACAACAAAATAGGCTCCATAATATCCATAGGGGATTTACCCACTACAAATAGTATAGAGCCGGTTTTATTAATGTCCTGCATTTCCTAATAAGTTAACCATGACAACACCAATGATAATCAAAATTAAACCGATAATGCTATAAACATTTAGTGTTTCTTTGAAAATCATTACTGCGATAGAGGCTGTCAAAACTAAACCGACAGCTGACCATGTTGCATAAGCTATTCCTAAAGGAATTTTTTGCATTGCTAGTGAGAGGAAATAGAAACAAACGCCATAGCTAAGTAGGGCAGAAACGGTTGGAATAGGCTTTGTAAAACCGTCTGATAATTTCAAAAGGTTAGTTCCCAATATCTCTCCTACAATGGCGATAAAAAGATAAAAGTATGACATGTCTTTAACCTCCTATATGTCATGTTTTTGCTCTAAGAGCTATTATAGCTATCCGTTTTTTATAAATCTTGGCACAAGTCATGAGAATTTGTAGTAAAACTGTGGCAGACACTTTTTCAGAACCAATAGCTGATAAGTTTATTATATCATAAGATAAATTTTAAAAAAAGTCTTGATTTATTTCAATGTCTTGCGTGGTCTCGATTTTACTGGTAAAATTACTTTTAAGAACTTTAAAAAAGAGGTTTCTATATTTGACAAAACAATGACTTGTTGTCCCGAATGTGGGCATCCTTTGGAGAAAAAATTTTTAAAAGATGAGGGAGATATTCCTTATTGTTCACAATGTGCGAGTTTTCGTTTTCCAGTCTTTAATACAGCAATTAGTGCGATTTTATTTAATGAAAAACATGATAAGATTCTCTTGATTAAGCAATATGACATGGCTGAGCATATTTTGCTAGCTGGTTATGTGTCTAATGATATTCACAACCAATTTCTACAATCATTAAAGGCAATTAATTTAGCCTCTCTTATTACGGATATGGGTAATAAAATTGCACAAAACTAGTCCAAAACTCTTTTTAATAAGGAGTATACTTTCTAGCATTTTATAGTTACTAAAAAGTATCTAAACTTTGGAAGTGATACTAAGTTTTAAAAAATATTATGGAAAAAAAGCTTATAAAATCAATATTTCTGAGATTTAAAACTAATAATATTAGACTCAAAATCCAGTGTCCGCAAGGACGTGCCGGTTCGACCCCGGCCGCCGGTATAGTATAGAGTTAAGGAACGTTGTAAATCTTCGTTCCTTTTTTGTATTATTTTTGGTATAATAATACTTATTCAAATTTTATTTAGATTATGAAAGTGTAGGGAAGTATGTCTCGTTCTATCGATTTATTAAAACATCGGTATTTGAAAAATATTAAAGAAAATCTTGAATTGTTTATTGGGGTTGAACTGGAATATCCTGTTGTAAACTTGGAAGGGGATGCTACAGATATTGAAGTTATTATGTACTTATTCCGATATTTAGTTTCTACTTTGGATTTTGTTATCGAAAAGGTAGATGATTTTGGAAATCCTATCCAGTTAGTAGATCCAGTAAGTCAAGATGCTATTCTGTTTGAAGTTTCCTATACAACGATTGAGTTTGCATTTGGTAAGGCTAAAACGATACAAGAGGTTGAAGAACGTTTTAGTATTTATATGGAAGCAATCCAGAAGAAGTTAGCTGAATCAAATCATGCTATTGTTGGCTGTGGTATTCATCCCAACTGGGATAAAAATGAGAATTGTCCAGTGGCTTATCCACGCTATCAGAT
Source organism: Streptococcus sp. UMB0029 (assembly GCF_002871495.1). GTDB lineage: Bacteria > Bacillota > Bacilli > Lactobacillales > Streptococcaceae > Streptococcus. Next base: position 66,272 of record NZ_PNGD01000012.1, on the reverse strand, counting down.
GTTGATGGATTATTTGAATTTGAGTAGGAATGTGACTAAATCGGACTTACATCAATTCCCTGAATACGGAGCGTTTATTTGTGGGAGTCAGGTTCAGTTGGATGTTTCAAAATCCAATTACTTACGGGTGATTAATGCTTTTACCCAAATTGAAGCAGCTAAAGCTTATTTGTTTGCAAACTCTGAGTTTACAGGTGCGGATTGGGATACGAAAATCTCAAGGGATATTTTCTGGGAAGAATCTATGCATGGTATCTATCCAGAGAATGTTGGTGTCAATGCTAGACTCTTTAAAGATGAGGATGATTTTTTTGACTATCTAGATCATTCTGCAATTTTTACTGCGGAACGTGATGGGCAAACCTATTATTTTTATCCGATTCAGGCTGGGGACTATTTGGCTACACCTGAAATCCAAGCATATGCTCTTAATGGGGATGAGGTTATTATTTACTCCCAAGAGAAGGATTTTGAAACTCATCGTAGTTATCAGTACCAAGACTTAACGACTCGTGGAACAGTTGAGTTTCGTAGTGTGTGTACTCAGCCTCTAGATAGAACCTTCGCTTCAGCAGCTTTTCACTTGGGATTGTTGGTTAATTTAGATAAGTTAGAAGCTTACTTAGAAACAGCACCTTTCTTTAAAGAATTTGGGCGAAATTATAAGTTTTTAAGGCGACAATTTTCTAAGAAAAAGCTTACAGGTGAGGAAGAAACTGCAATTATTGAATTTTCCAAAGACTTACTCTTGCTAGCTGAGAAAGGACTGAAGATGAGAAATAAGCAAGAAACAATCTATTTAGAGCCTTTGAAAGAAGAATTGGGACTATAATTTCTCTTATAAAGGGAGAATTTTCTGAAAAATCATGATATAATGGAAGAGACTATAGATAAAGGATAGAGAGTAATGACATTAGTTTATCAATCAACGCGTGATGCCAACAATACAGTAACTGCCAGCCAAGCTATTTTGCAAGGTTTGGCTACGGACGGTGGTTTGTTTACACCAGTTACTTATCCAAAGGTAGATTTGGACTTTGACAAATTGAAAGATGCTTCTTACCAAGAAGTTGCTAAGTTAGTTTTGTCAGTCTTTTTAGATGACTTTACAGCTGAGGAGTTGGACTACTGTATCAACAATGCCTACGATAGCAAGTTTGATACTCCAGCTATAGCGCCTTTGGTGAAATTAGACGGTCAATACAACTTGGAACTGTTCCATGGTTCAACGATTGCCTTCAAGGATATGGCCTTGTCTATCCTGCCATACTTTATGACGACTGCTGCTAAGAAACATGGCTTGGAGAACAAAATCGTCATTTTGACAGCTACATCTGGTGATACTGGGAAAGCCGCTATGGCAGGCTTCGCAGATGTTCCAGGTACTGAAATTATCGTCTTTTATCCAAAGGATGGTGTCAGCAAGGTACAAGAGTTGCAAATGACCACTCAGACTGGTGAGAATACCCATGTTATCGCGATTGATGGTAACTTTGATGATGCCCAAACAAATGTGAAGCATATGTTTAACGATCTGGCCCTTCGTGAAAAATTAGCTGCCAACAAGTTGCAATTTTCATCAGCTAACTCTATGAACATTGGTCGTTTGGTACCACAGATTGTTTATTATGTTTATGCTTACGCTCAGTTGGTTAAGGCTGGTGAAATTGTGGCTGGTGATAAGGTCAACTTCACAGTACCAACAGGAAACTTTGGAAATATCTTGGCTGCCTTTTATGCTAAACAAATTGGTTTGCCAGTTGGCAGATTAATCTGTGCTTCAAATGACAACAATGTTTTGACAGACTTCTTCAAGACCCGTGTTTACGACAAGAAACGTGAGTTTAAAGTAACAACTAGTCCATCTATGGATATCCTGGTATCTTCAAACTTGGAACGTTTGATTTTCCATCTTTTGGGTAATGATGCGATTAAGACAGCTGAACTCATGAATGCCTTGAATACAAAAGGACAATATGAATTGACTGATTTTGATGTAGAGATTCTGGAGCTCTTTGCAGCTGAATATGCGACTGAGGAAGAAACAGCGGCAGAAATCAAGCGTGTTTATGAATCAGATTCTTATATCGAGGATCCACATACGGCGGTTGCTTCAGCAGTTTATAAGAAATACCAAGCTGCTACTGGCGATGCGACTAAGACAGTAATTGCATCAACAGCTAGTCCATACAAGTTCCCAGTGGTTGCAGTAGAAGCTGTAACAGGAAAAGCAGGCTTAACTGATTTTGAAGCCTTGGCTCAATTACATGACATTTCAGGAGTGGCAGTGCCACCAGCAGTTGATGGCCTTGAAACAGCTCCAGTTCGTCATAAAACAACAGTAGCAGCTACTGACATGCAAGCAGCGGTTGAAGCTTATCTAGGACTTTAAGACAGAGGGAGTAAACTCGGTTGGGAAACCAACTGAGTTTCTTTTCATCAGGAGGAAGGATTGTTTAAGAAAAATAAAGATATTCTTAATATTGCACTACCAGCTATGGGTGAAAACTTTTTACAAATGCTCATGGGAATGGTGGACAGTTATTTGGTTGCTCATTTAGGACTGATAGCTATTTCAGGTGTATCAGTCGCTGGTAATATCATCACCATTTACCAAGCGATTTTCATTGCTCTTGGGGCAGCTATTTCTAGTGTTATTTCAAAAAGTTTGGGGCAGAAGAATCAGTCTAAGCTAGCCTATCATGTGACTGAGGCGTTGAAAATTACTTTACTATTAAGTTTCCTTTTAGGAGCTTTGTCTATCTTCGCTGGGCAAGAGATGATTGAACTATTGGGCACGGAGAAGGATGTAGCTGAGAGTGGTGGACTCTATCTATCTTTGGTAGGCGGATCGATTGTTCTTTTGGGATTAATGACTAGCTTGGGAGCCTTGATTCGTGCAACGCATAATCCACGTCTGCCCCTCTATGTGAGTCTCTTATCCAATGCCTTGAATATTCTTTTTTCCAGTCTAGCTATTTTTATCCTTGATATGGGGATAGCTGGTGTTGCTTGGGGGACTATTCTGTCTCGTTTGGTCGGTCTTATAATTTTGTGGTCACAATTAAAACTTCCTTATATGAAACCGTCTTTTGGTTTAGATAAGGAACTGTTGACCTTGGCAATACCAGCAGCTGGAGAGCGGCTTATGATGCGAGCTGGAGATGTAGTGATCATTGCCTTGGTCGTTTCTTTTGGGACGGAGGCAGTTGCTGGGAATGCAATCGGAGAAGTCTTGACTCAGTTTAACTATATGCCTGCCTTTGGCGTTGCTACGGCAACGGTCATGCTGGTGGCTCGAGCGGTTGGAGAGGATAATTGGAATAGAGTAGATAAGTTGAGTAAACAAGCCTTTTGGCTTTCTCTGGTCCTCATGTTACCCTTGACCTTCAGTATCTATGCTTTGGGTATACCACTAACTCATCTCTATACGACTGATTCTCTAGCGGTGAAGGCTAGTGTTCTAGTGACACTTTTTTCACTACTTGGTACTCCTATGACGATAGGAACAGTCATCTATACAGCAGTCTGGCAAGGTTTGGGAAATTCTCGACTTCCCTTTTATGCGACAAGTATAGGAATGTGGTGTATCCGCATTGGAACAGGATATCTGATGGGGATTGTTCTTGGTTGGGGCTTACCCGGTATTTGGGCCGGAACCCTTTTGGATAATGGTTTTCGCTGGTTATTTCTACGCTATCGTTACCAGCGCTATATGATCTTGAAAGGATAGGAAATGCAAAAAACAGCTTTTATTTGGGATTTAGACGGGACTTTATTGGACTCTTATGAAGCGATTTTATCAGGGATTGAGGAGACCTATGCTCAATTTTCTATTCCTTATGATAAGGAGCAGGTGAGAGAGTTTATCCTCAAGTATTCGGTGCAAGATTTGCTTGCGCGGGTGGCAGAAGATAGAAATCTGGATGTCGAGGTGCTAAATCAGGTGCGTGCCCAGAGTTTGGCTGAGAAGAATGCTCAGGTAGTCTTGATGCCAGGTGCGCGTGATGTGTTGGATTGGACAGACCAAGTAGGGATTCGGAACTTTATTTATACTCATAAGGGAGACAATGCTTTTACCATTCTCAGGAACTTGGGTTTGGAGTCCTATTTCACTGAGATTTTAACCAGTCAGAGTGGCTTTGCGCGGAAGCCAAGTTCAGAAGCGGCTACTTATCTGTTAGGCAAGTATCAGTTGGATTCTGAGAAGACCTATTATATAGGGGATCGGACTCTGGATGTGGAATTTGCCCAGAATAGTAGAATTCAAAGTATCAACTTTTTAGAATCGTCTTATGAAGGCAATCACAGGATTCAAGCGTTAGCAGATATTCCTTATATTTTTGAAGGAAAGTGACGATAAGATTGTGTCAGTTTTGTGACAGAGACCTAACAAACTATTTCAAGTAACCGAGTTTGTTACAAGGAATAGACAGTTCTATTAAATAGGCCCGAGAGGGCTTTTTTTCTGCATTTTTTGTGTTATGATAGACAGGTACTCATTTGAAAGGAATTTGAAAGAATGAAGAAAAGAATATTATTAGCCTCAACAGTAGCCTTATCATTTGCCCCAGTATTGGCAACTCAAGCAGAAGAAGTTCTTTGGACTGCACGTAGTGTTGAGCAAATCCAAAATGATTTGACTAAAACGGATAACAAAACAAGTTATACCGTTCAATATGGTGATACCTTGAGCACAATTGCAGAAGCCTTAGGTGTAGATGTCACAGTTCTTGCGAATTTGAATAAAATCACGAATATGGACTTGATTTTCCCAGAAACTGTTTTGACAACGACTGTCAATGAAGCAGAAGAAGTAACGGAAGTTGAAATCCAAACTCCTCAAGCAGACTCTAGTGAAGAAGTGACAACTGCGACAGCAGATTTGACAACCAATCAAGTGACCGTTGATGATCAAACTGTTCAGGTTGCAGACCTCTCTCAACCAATTGCAGAAGCTCCAAAAGCGGTAGAAACTACAAGTACAAAAGAAGTAGCAACAAGTTCAGAAGTTACAGATACAGTGACTGCTTCTGAAGCAGTCACTGTATCTACAGGAACTTCTGTCTCAGAGGGACAAACAGCTGAAACAACCAGTTCAGTCGAAGAAGCAGTTCCTCAGGCAACGACTCAAGCTGAGAAGCAAGAAACACAAGCAAGCCCACAAGCAGTTTCAACAGTGGAAGAAACTACAAGGCCAGTAGAAGAAAAAACAACAGAAACAACTGCAACAAGTGCAGAAGAAGCAAAAGAAGTAGCATCATCAAGTGAAGCTACAGCAGTAGTTTCTACTTATCAACCAGAAGAGGCGAAAACAGCTTCAACAACTTACGCGGCTCCAGCTGCGCCCGATTATGCTGGACTGGCAGTAGCGAAATCTGAAAATGCAGGCCTTCAACCACAAACAGCTGCCTTTAAAGAAGAAATTGCTAACTTGTTTGGCATCACATCCTTTAGTGGTTACCGTCCAGGAGACAGTGGAGATCACGGAAAAGGTTTGGCTATCGACTTTATGGTACCAGAAGGTTCAGAACTAGGGGATAAGATTGCGGAATACGCTATTCAAAACATGGCCAGCCGTGGCATTAGTTACATCATCTGGAAACAACGTTTCTATGCTCTATTCGATAGCAAATATGGACCAGCTAATACTTGGAACCCAATGCCAGACCGTGGTAGCGTGACAGAAAACCACTATGACCACGTTCACGTTTCAATGAATGGATAAATCAGACTTTGTAATATCATTTTGACGAATGAGATCTAGCTTTCGTGATAGAAAGCGATTCTCGTTCGTTTTTTTCTTTGTCATACTCTTCGAAAATCTCTTCAAACCACGTCAGTTTTATCTGCAACCTCAAAGCTGTGCTTTGAGCAACCTGTGGTTAGCTTCCTAGTTTTGCTCTTTGATTTTCATTGAGTATCAATATGAATGGAAAATGGAAGTTAGCATTTTGTAATGATTCAAGCAACATTCTTGCAATCTATTTTACTTTGCATTATAATTGATTAGTCAACTATTGATAAGTCAATAAAAAGAGGGAAGAAATGTTAGAGATTCAAGATTTACTTTATCAACTCCGCTTGTCTGAGCAAGCGAGTACGCAATTGTTTGAAAAAAGACTTGGGATTAGTTTGACACGGTATCAGATTTTATTATTTTTGCTGAAGCATTCCCCTTGTAATCAAATAGCAGTTCAGGAGCGTTTGAAGATTGATCAGGCTGCTTTGACCCGACATTTCAAAATTCTGGAAAAGGAAGGTTTGGTGGAGCGTCATCGTAATCCTGAAAATCAGCGAGAAGTGTTGGTAGAGGCTACGAAGTATGCCAAGGAGCAGTTAGTGGTGAATCCGCCTCTGCAGCATATCAAGGTTAAAGAAGAGATGGAAAGTATCTTAACAGAGTCTGAAAGAACAGAACTCAGCCGTTTATTAAATAAATTGGTTTTGGGTATTGAGAATATAGAAATTTAAGGAGAAATAGATGTCAATTATGACAATCATTTTAGCAACGATTGTTGCTTTGGAGCATTTTTACATTTTTTATTTGGAAAGTATTGCAACGCGATCAGCTGCGACTAGTCGTGTCTTTAACATGGAAAAGGAAGAACTGGCTCGTCCGTCGGTAAGTTCACTGTTTAAAAATCAAGGGATTTATAATGCTTTGCTAGGAGTCTTTCTCTTGTATGGAATTTATTTCTCACAGAATTTAGAAATTGTGACTATTTTTGTTTTATTTGTGATTGGTGCTGCGGCTTATGGCTCTCTTACAGCAGATAAGAAAATTATTTTGAAGCAAGGTGGACCAGCTATTTTGACCTTGATTAGTATTTTATTCTTTAAATAAACTCATACTCTTCGAAAATCTCTTCAAACCATGTCAGCTTTATCTGCAACCTCAAAGCTGTGCTTTGAGCAACCTGCGGCTAGCTTCCTAGTTTGCTCTTTGATTTTCATTGAGTATCAGAGACCAATTCTAGCCTCGCTAATCCTTTTCACTCCAGAATAAGGGAAATATGTTATACTTGTTTTTAAGAAAAAAGTCTCATTGAATTGGTTTTGAGGAGTTAGAAATGAAAGTATTAGTGACAGGTTTTGAACCCTTTGGAGGGGAAAAGATCAATCCAGCCTTGGAGGCCATTAAAGGTTTACCATCTGAAATTCATGGTGCTGAGGTTCGTTGGCTAGAAGTGCCAACAGTCTTTCACAAATCGGCCCATGTATTGGAAGAAGAGATGGACCGTTATCAACCTGACTTTGTCCTTTGTATCGGGCAAGCGGGTGGAAGAACTAGCTTGACGCCTGAACGAGTGGCCATTAATCAGGACGATGCACGCATACCAGATAATGAAGGCAATCAACCGATTGACCTTCCCATTCGCCCAGATGGTGCTTCGGCCTACTTTAGCAGTCTGCCGATTAAAGCGATGGTTCAAGCTATAAAAAAAGAGGGTTTGCCGGCCTCTGTTTCCAATACGGCAGGGACTTTTGTCTGCAATCATTTGATGTATCAGGCCCTCTATTTGGTAGAAAAGAAATTTCCACATGTTAAGGCAGGGTTTATGCATATTCCTTATATGATGGAACAGGTGGTGAATAGACCGACTACCCCAGCTATGAGTTTAGTGGATATTAGGCGAGGGCTAGAAGCAGCAATCGGCGCCATTATAGAACATGGAGATCAGGACCTCAAGTTGGTAGGTGGAGAAACTCATTGATAGAAAAAAAGCTTGAGGGGTTACCTTCAAGCTTTTGGACGTTTTCGAGCCAGTACTGCTCGGTAGAAAATTATTTTATTGATTTGAATATAGGGTAGGAGTGAGAAACTAGCAATTCCAAAGGTAATCCAATTGAGGAAGTACCAAGGAAGGAGTTGTAAGTCTAGGACAAAGCGTTGAAATTTGTAGCCTTTCATCAGGAAACGGCTGGTTTTAAGGATTTGTTCTGGTTTGGCCTGTCCTAAGTCTAGGGTATCACAGAGGAGAAATTCTACCTGCGAATAGGCATAGTATTGTGGAATATAGAGACTATTTCCGACCATCATCAAGAAGATACTTGCTAGAAAGTAAAGAGCAAAGGTCATGAGGAAACGTTCGGTTTCAATTGATGTGAGATCCAGATTAGGAAACTCAGGATGAAGGACAACGAATTTCTTTGCTAGAAAGCTACTGTAAAAGAGGAAGTAAATCCCAAGTAGACTAGGAATGCTCCATAAGAAGAGGTAGAAACGTTTGAGAAGAAGAGTTAAAAAGGTTTGTGAAAAGTGCTCTTCGTTAAAGAGAGTGAGACTATTTTTGACGGATAGTTCTGTATCAGGATTTTTGATGAGTTTCAGGGTTGTATAGACTGAACTGGTTAGAAGTATGGTTCCGATAAAGGAGACTAATAGTGGAAAAAGGTAGGCTTGAGTTACATGACCAAGCACGCTTAAAAAGGATTGCTCTAAAATAGACTCGTTAATGCGCTCTAAGGGATTGAGGAAACCAGACAAGATGACCAGCATGCTAGGTAAGAGATAGACGAGAAAGAGGCGGGGATTTTCAGCCTGAAATTGTCTAGCCTGCAGACGAATGGTTTTTAAATCAATTTTTGGGTATTTCATTCTCTCATTATACCACAACTCGCTCAGCAGTCCTATTATTATATATAGGGCAGCGATCTATAACTCGCTCTTTTAAATACTTAAATATCACCAATAAATCGGTAGTGTATTTCCAGTTTAATTTGCCTATTCTTGCCTCTACCAATCGGTTGGTGGACAATAATTTTATCAATCAATTCGTTGATAATTTTTGGTGTCAACTTCTCAAGCTGAGTATATTTTCGAATGGCTGTCATAAATTTTTCAATGTTGTGGGCAGATTTCATTTTCACCCCAAGAGTTGTGGTGGCAGTTTGGACTTTTTCCTTCAACTCAGCTTGTTCCGCCTCATAGCTGTCGCACAATTTTTTGAAGCGGTCATCCGCAATCTCACCCAACAGTTGCTTTTCGTAAAGTTTCTGGATAATGGTGTCGAGCTCCGCTATCCGCTGTTCATCTTTTGAAAGTTGCTTTTGTAATTTACTAAACTTTTTAGTTTCCTTAATCTCAAACTTGTCTTTCAAGCGTTGTAAAAAATCTGCTTCGTTAATCTGAAACGAGTTTATCAGTTCTTGAAGCTCGTTTAAAATTAGATTTTCCAGTACTTCTTTACGAAGATAGTGACCGCCCGAACAAGTATCGCCAGCTCGCTTAAAATGGTAACATTTATAATGGTCGAGGTTCACACCATCTTTTTCTTGTGGGCAAAAACTTAATTTATGTTCGTTTTCGCAATAAAGCAAGCCTGCAAACAAATTTTCGTGTCCTGGGTTATCTTTCCAGTTATGCCTTTGAACGACTCGCTTGTGGTTCATCATTTTTCTTGCAATTTCGAAATCTTCCTTCGAAATAATCGCTTCGTGGCTATCTGGGAAAATTAGCCAATCTTCACGAGGTCGCAGGCGACAATTCCGCTGTTTGTAAGAAATTTTTGCGGTTTTCAAGTTAATGGTTGAACCGATATACTCCTCTTTTTCCAATATTTGCCAAATCATCTGAGTTTTCCAATAACAAGGGTCGCTCTCTAAAATCCGATAGTTCGAAACACCCAGCTTCTTTTTGTAGCGAGCAGGAGTGAGGATTTTGTCACGTCTTAAACCTTGAGCTATCTCGGTTGGTGTTCTGCCTGAAATATACTCCGAAAATATCCGTTTAACGATTTCTGAAGCATATTTATCTACCAACCACTCCTTACGATTTTCTGGATTGTTGAGGTATCCATAAGGGGTAATCCAGCCGATTTTTTCACCATTTTTGGCTTTGGTATGTTTCGAAAGCTTAATTTTCTCGCTACACTGCATACTATACCAGTTGTTAAACAGGGAAACTAACGGTGTGAGATAGGCATCTTGGCTGGATTTCTTGTTGCTATCTATATTTTCTTGTAGGGAAATGAAGCGAATGTTTTTCGAAGGGAAAACCACCTCCAAAAGATTTCCTGAAAGCAGGTAATCTCTTGAAACACGGCTCAAATCCTTTACCACAAAATTCGAAACTTGGTTGTTTTTAACCAATGCCAGAGCTTGTTGGAAAGCTGGACGCTGGGCGTTTGAACCTGAGTAGCCATCATCGTAAAATACAATTGGGTTGTTCAAATTCTCTCGCTCTGCCAGTTTGCTTAAAATCAAGCGTTGGTTGGAAATTGAGTTAGATTCACCTTCGTTTGCATCTTCTGCGGAAAGCCTGCAATACAAAACGCTAATCTCGCTCAAACCTTCAAACTCAACCTCCGTCCAATCTGGAATCTGCTTTGTTAATGTGCTGTTTGTCATCGTGTCTCCTTTCAATTACACTCTAACCCATGGACATGATACCTCGAAAGGGCGAAGAAGTCCAGTCTTTGGAGCTTATTTTTCCTGCAAAATCAGCTTTTCAAGTAATTCTTTCAAACTTTTCGAACCACCAAATTTTCGGTTAATCTTAAAAGTTGCTCGCCCGATTTTGACAATTCGTTCTTTTTCATTATTCATCTGTTCGTCCTCCAATCCATTCACTAAATTCCTCCAGCGTTACCACCTGAAACATTGGCTGAAAATTATTCAGCTCGTTTTCGATTTTCTTCGAAATCGCTTCTTTTCGTTTGTTGTGCGGCACAATCCATAGAACCAGTGGAAACACACCGTCTTGTTCTCGCTGTTCAATGCCTGTTTGGTAGTAGGCGATGTATTTTTTACACTGATTTACCACTCGGTTGAGGCTTTCGGTCGCCATATCGATTTCGCAAAAATAACTGTCCTCATATTCGCCCAAAACCAGTTGGGCAAAAGCATCAGGTTTCAGAAAAATCTTCTTGCCCGAAAAGGTGGCGTAGGTGCGGTGGCAGGTGGGTTCAAAATCGAACCGTTCCAGCTGGATTTTGCCAGCTTCTTCCAATAATTTCAGAAAAACATACGCTTGTGTCACCGCTAGCGTGTGTTCCAAGTGGTGGGCGGTGGGTTCATACTTATTTTTAAAGCGTTGTGGACGGTGTAATGTTTTCAACCCTTTTATCGTGATGTACCAAACGAAACTGCCTGAACCTGCTCGCACGCCACCGATTCGCCGTTCGAGGTGATTGATGAGTTGGCGATTTTTGATTTGGTTTAAAAGCAAGTTAGCTCTTCGGAAAGCAGTTCGCGAATGCTGGCTATCCTGAAAATAGAGGGCAACAATCTGCTTGGTGGTCGCATAACGGCACTGGGCGAGCAGAGTTAGAATCTCTCGTTCTTTTTCTGTTAGTTCAATTTTCTCCATTTTGTCCTCCTCGCTTCTTCCGTCCTAAATTTTCGGGTGGAATTTCATCTTTCTTGTTTTGAAGTGGTGTATTTTCGAAATTGGCTAAATCGTCGCCGTAGTATTCCAAACTTTCGGCATAAAGTTCATCAATTGGCTGAGCATTTTTCGAAAGAGGCAGACTTCGCCCTGAGACCCACTTGAAGTGATTGTAAAAAATCGGCATTTGGGCATAAAAGTGAAAAGGTGCAAGGGTCATAAAATCTTCGAAAGTGAGTTCTGGAGCTTGGCTGGCGAGTTCCTTGGCTTCGTGGTGTTCCAGCGTGAAAATGATTTTACTGCGACAATTACTCAAAACGCTAGTACGCAGAGTAGATGGCAATTGCGTCAGGTGCTGGCTGGCGAGAATGTAGCCCACTTTCATCGAACGAGACACTGCGAGGGCATCCTCCAAATCCACAGGGAGCTTAAGGAATTGCCCCAGCTCATCAATGTAAATGGGTAGGAAAGGGCGATTTTCGGGGGCGAGATGGGCTTGGTGGAGGGTTAGCTGGTAGATGTAGTTGGTGATAAGCGAACCGATAAATTTAGCGTTTGTCACCCCAATTTGTCCTCGGTTGAGGTTAACTAAGACTACTTTTTTACTGGTGAAGAGCTCCATCAGGTTAAATTTTTTCGAAGTAGAGGCAAGCATGGCTCGCAGTTCTTTTCGAAGCAAAAGCTGACGGATTTTGTTTAACACTGGCGAGATTAACACCTCACGGTTGGCATCGCTTAGCTGGTTGTAGCCCTGCCAGAAATCCAAGAGAAAAGGGTCGGAAATCTGACTTAATAGTTGATTTCGAAAGACGGGATTGGTTAAAAACTTAGGTAATTGGGGTAAATTAGAATTTTCAACTTGTGTCATCACGGTTAAGGCGTGGCTGAGCACATCAACCGTGCGAATACCCCAGTTGTCGCTGAAAAGTTCTTGAAAAAGATTAAGTAACATATCCGCCACCAGCTCAGGCGAAGTGTAGCGAGTCAGGTTAAAGGGGTTGAGACCGATAATTTTGTTGCTGGAACCGGGATCAATGATAACCAAATCTGCTCGCCGTTCTTTTGGGAAATGAGCCAACACTTCTCGTACCAAGTCGCCTTTGGGGTCAATTAACAGCGTGCTTCTGCCTGCTTGAATATCTGCCAAAATGAACTGGGCAAGCAATGTAGATTTTCCAACGCCCGTTCCGCCTAACACTAAGAGATGCTGGGTGGCGTCTCGAGGTAAAATCTGGAGCGGTTCGTTTTTGATACTTTCACCAAATTTTCGAACAGGCACATCTGGAACTTTATAGCCCAAAGGCAGACGGAGAATTTTGGGGTGAATATTGGTAATCCCAGCCAGCTCGCTTTTGCCAATAGGGGCAAGCCAAAAGCTGGCAAGCTCCTGCGAAGAAAGGGTGAGTGGAAAAGCCCACGGAATTTGAAATTTATTCACTTTCTCGCTTGAAATCGGGTTGAGAAAAAGTTCGACACCGCTGGATTCTAACATTCGAAAGGCTCCTAAAACAGTATGATATAGCTCATTCTTGCGAAAATGACTATCACTTCGCACACCAATCCGTACATCTGCTTGAAACTGGGCGTGGCGGAGTTTTTCCCGAATCAGCTTGTCGGCATCTTTGGAAAGCTTTGGGATATCCCCTGAAATCCACTGCCACCAAGTGGCGTTAAGGTGCGATAAATCACGAGCTAGCGGTTGTGGCGGACGCGACTTGCCCACTACAACCTGTATACAAATTTCTTCCTGTGGTTTTAGGTGATGACTAAGTGCCAAAAAGGAACGAGTGAAATTTTCAACGCCATCTGTTTTGAGGCTAAAATGGTTGCGTTTGATAGCTGCACGCCACGCTTTTTCAGATATTTTTCGCTCTTTAGGGCGAAGTTTTGAAAACTGAATGTCATTGGAAACCTGCATCATTTTGTGTAAATAGGGCGTGTCCAGTGGGCTACTGAGAAGCAAATATCGCACCTCGTTTTTCGTTAAACGAATCTCCAAAACGAAGGGCTGGCGTCTGGTGTAGCCTGAGAGTCGCACCATCAAATCTAGTATGTCTTGAAATTCCACAGGGCGAGTGTAATCCATTTCATAAATTTCAAAATTTGTTGGGCGTTTCATTGGTCACCTCCAATCTCTTTTGTTTTTCCAGTAGCGAAAAGCAAGCATTCCGCCACCAAGTAATACGGCAAGCAAGCTTAATGGTAGGGCAATTTCGATTAGCCAGTAAATCGCCCGATTGACTAAATATGCCAGCAGAACGAAAAGCAAGGTGTAGCCAACTATTTTTCGCACGAGTCATCATCCGCCTTTCTGTAGTCAATGGGATTTTTAGAATATTGAGGAACGGGATAGTGAGAGATAATAATGTCGCTCTCAACTTCATTACCCCATATAGCCCATTTTTTATTGGAAGACACAGGTCGCCGTGCAAAGAGCTCTAAATAATCTGGCTCAGAACAGCGTTCGATGATAGCGAAGAGTTCTTCGGGCTTGTGGCTGTGGTCTTGTTTGGGGAAGAAACCCCAATTCATCTGTCCCTTGAACTTGATGGGAGCTTTTCCTCGAGTTGCGAAAATGACATGCTCGGTGGAATTTCGAAGATAAGTTCCCAAGCCCAGAGTTGGTTTAACCCAAGTAAAAATGCTTTTTGGCTCAAAGCCCCACGCCCGAATAATATCGTAAGATTCTTCCATATAAGAGTTGGAAGTCCAAAACCAGAGATGGGCGTTGTCTGCAGCGATGTCCTTGATGGGCATATTGCGGATTTCCTCGTGGCTCATCAGGTTGTAATGCTTGCAGGCTCCGTAGCTACCTGTTTGGTTCTTCATATAGGGAACATCAGCGAGGATGGTTTTGAATTTCTTTGGTTGAGTTGGTTGTGTCATTTTAAAATCCTTTCTGTTTGTGACGCTCCGAGCATACCAGAAACCGCTGACAAAAGGGAGCATAAGCAGTTTATGGATTGGGAGCGATGCGAATGGGACTAAATCTGTTAAAGTGCTAAAATATTGCTGTTTTGTTCGGTGATGTAAAAATTACGTCACTTTCGAAGTTCTTTGAGTAGTTCCGCCTGAGCTGAGAGGAATGCCTCATTAACGGCTTGCCTACTCTCGAGAAATTGAGCTAGTTCAATTTCTGCTTCAGTGTAAATAGGAGGAAGATTTTTGTTTTTCTCTTTGACGGGTTGTTTTTTAGATTGAGAATCAAGATATACCAACAAGGCAATAATGCCAGCTACAAATCCAAGAGAAACGGCAAAAATTATAGGTAAGATAAATTCGTTCATAGGGAACCTCCTATCTTATCTGCTGGGAGGCGACCAAGGCAAAAGTCTTAATGATGAAGTCTGTGCGTTCCTTGGCGTGGGGAGTTTTTGCCAGAATATCTGCCTCAAGCTTTGAAAGGTCGCCTACTTTGTTAAGAATGTCTGCCGTCAGAAGCTGATTCTTCTGAAGCATAGCCATTTCTTTTGAAAGACTTCTTGCCACTTCAAGCTGAAATGGATTCGCTAGTTGATGAGTGATATCTGTTTGGTTTTGAGTATTTTGTGGAAGCATAGTTTTTCTCCTTAATAGCCCCATAGAGGCAGGTTTATATTAGTGGGGCTTACATAACCTAATATAAACCTGTAGTCAATTATTTTCTAGACCTTTTCTTTGTGAAATATATCGCAACAGCTGAGGTTAGAAGATACGGTAAAAAGATAAGTAATGTTAGCAAGAGAATTTTCCTCCTTAAAAGAGTATAATAAAAGTAAAAGGTTTATCAGAGGGGGAAGTCGACTTATTCCTTTGATGGTTTTAGTATATCGCTAAATATGTTTTGAATCTATTGCCTAAAAACAACAAAAACAACAGAATGGAGATAAAGCTATGTATCATCTATGTTTTGCAACTTTTATGGATATGCTCATGTTAAATCAAAATCATCGAAGTCATGTTGGAAGAGTAACTTTCGTGAATGAATTTCTTGCAGTTTTCGAAGTGAGTCTTCAGGGATATTCTCCGAATGTTATTGGCTACTTATTGAGTCGGAGCAGAAATCCGTCTAAAATATTAATGAAAAAATTGAAGGTGGGAAAAATGGAAGATTCTACTGATGCTTTAAATTATTTTGTTGGTAAACATCTAATTAAAGAAAGTGATGATGTCAAATCAAGCATGATTAGCTTAGTAAAAAATTCGGAAAATATTAGTTGTAAAGATAAGGATAAACTAATAGATATTATTAATAATGACATTACATATAACTTTTTAAAAGAGGTGTTCTATTTTACTATAGAAAATACTGTTAATGTTGATTTAAAAATTAAGACTCTCGAAGATTTACAAAAAGCCATTATTAACACTGATAATAACGCTAAACTTGAAAAATTATGTTTGGTAGCTTTTGATATGAAAAACGAAAGTGCTATGAACTTGTGTTTCGAAAAAATGACCAACTCTGTTCATATAAGTAGAGTGATTGAGTATGCTGTTGAAAGTGGATTCCACAATGATGAAATTATGCAAGACTTTATTGATAAAATGATTTCTAAAATAAGTAATAATGTTTATTTAGATAGAATTTTTAAAACATATTTGTCTAAAGAAGAAATATCAAATGACGATAAGATTCAATTTATCGACAGGCATATTCGTCAAATTACTAATAATAAGTATCTATTTGATATTTTGAAATTTTTATATGAGAATAATTTTAAAACACAGGCAATTAAGTATATGAGTAAATTAACTAATGATACTTATATTACTCGATTCCAAGAGTTTATAGGTTTTATTGACAAAACATAAATATTAGTGTATAATTAAGCTATAAAATTTAATATTTTCGCACTTTTCGGATTTTACTTCTGAATTGTAGCCCTTGCACTTGGTAGGAAATAAGTATACCTACCGAGCAAGCGGTGGGTAAAATTTGGAGGTAAAATATATGTTTCAAAATCGTGTTCCTGACAGAATTAAGCAAATAATCTGGAACGATACCGCTAATGACCCATATTCAAAAGAGAGTGTGGCAAGAAGATTATTAGTTTACTTTGATTACATGCCGTTTATGTCTAATGGTCGAGAAATTGTTGAAAAAATTACAGGATATACTTTAAAACAACAAGTTAAGTTATCTGAAAAGAATGAAAAAACAATCAACAATGTAATGAGGTATATATCTAAAACAGATGGTTCGTCTAAACTTTTGTATGAAAGGGGATCTGTTGAACAACAAGAACTCCAAGATACTATTGAGTATATTATGCAGGAAATTCTTGGGTTGACGAATGATCAATATTTGATTTTAAAAGAAGGGTTGAAAGATAGTAACATTTGATTTTTTGAGACCTCTCTGAATGAGAGGTCTTTTCTCATCCCTCAATTCATAGTAAAATATCCCCCTGAATCAATATAACAGGAGGATTTTTTATGTCTCAAAATACTATTAACATTGGCTATGCTAGAGTTTCCACTCACAAGCAAGACTTAGGCTTGGAGGTGCAAATTGAGGCTCTCAAACACTGTGACCAGCTCTTTATAGAAAAAGAATCAGGTTCATATGATGCTCGCCCTGAACTTGAAAAGGCTCTAAACTTAGCTAAAAGTTTTTCGAAAAATGGCAAGCAAGTTACTTTCACTATCTATAAGCTTGACAGACTTACTCGCTCTATGTTCAAGCTATTGGAGATTATCGAACAGCTTAACAAACATCATATCCAGCTCGTTAGTTTGCACGAAAAGTTGGAAACTGACTCGCTTATTGGCAGGTTGCTTTGTATGATCTTAGGTTTTGTGGCAGAGAGCGAGCTAGAAAACTTACGGTTTCGTACCCGTGAAGGGCTTCGAAAAGCCAAGGAAAAAGGCATTCGGTTGGGTGCCAAGCGGATAGAAAAAGCAAAAGAAGAGCGCATCCTTAATCTCTATCTCTACACAAATACGAGCATACGGAATATTGCAAAAGCAGAACAAATCTCCACTTCAACCGTATATAAGGTGCTGGAACGAAATAAGGTGACGAATAATCGCAAAAAAGTTTTGCAAAATACTTGCCAAAAGCAGGACGAAATGGTAGAATGAGTGCGTAAATTTGTTTCGATTAACGACCATTTGGCGAAACATTCAAAATAACAATGTGAATATTTTAGAAAATGCGAATTTAACAAGGTTTTGAGTCTGTGTTAGATTGGCATTTTTTGTTTTTTAAGTGTATCGTTTAATGGTCGTTATCCGATACACCTAAAGCCTTGTCTCGCAAGGGACTAGGAGATTTTATACAAACAAAAAGGAAAGCAAATGGAACTTAAAAAACTTACTAAGTTAGGTGTTGGTACTTTAATTTTGGCTTGCTTATGCAGCTGTTCGAATTCTACAATAGCACAGAAGAATAGTGCTAACAATCCAGTTAGTTCAGATAATCATAATCAAAGCGAAACAGTCAATCTTCGAATCAAAACGTCTGATGATTTAAAGAAAGTGTTATCTGATAAAGATTTAGGCGAAATTATGTTGCAGTATGGAGTTAGTAATGTAAAAATAGACCCTGACAATATCTGGGACTATGATAAGCTCGAGAAGAGTGTTCTTATTCAATATTTATTCTTTGATAAAGATAATAATCAGGTGGGAAGAATAAGATTAGTAGCTAATTTATATGACCATACAGGAATTGATATTCGCGGTGCATATGAACAAGGAGATTTTAAATTCCATATTCAGAATTCTGGACAGGCTCAAGAGTTATTAGAAGGTTATTTAAACTCAGATTATTACCAAAAAGCTGCTCTTCCAAATGAGAAAATAGGTCGAGCTACTAACCAGATGGAAAGTTACGTTCCTTTTGTAGACTTAAGAATAGAAAATGGAGCTTTTATTTATGACCAGTATGATACTAAGGAAAACAGTACTTTTAGTAGTAAGATTTTTCTGAATGGAAGTCAAATTTTATCTATGGATTTATTATACCAACCTAAAGGTAGTTATTCTATGGAGGAAAGAAAAGTGTCTCCTGCTATTTTAGAAGCAATATTAGCTAAAATAGCAGACAATATTCAAAAATAGGAGGATAGCGAGTGATGAAAAAATTAGGAATGGTAATTACATGTTTAGCGATGATTCTGTTACTTGTTTCTTGCGCAAATAAGAGAAAGGATTTAGTTTTATCGAATTTTCCAAGTGTTCAGAATGAGCTAACCGAAAAAGACTTGGTTAAGGCGGTTGGAGCACCACACGAGAAGTCCTCTTCTCTTAGTGATGTTACCCAGCTATATGAAAAATTACTAAAAATGGACTTATCTAGTAGTGAATCAATCCTGTCTCAGAAATCAAATTGGACTGTGGGAATAAATGGTATCATTACAGACTACTACGTTTACAAATTAAAAGACGGTAAGTCAGTGATTGTTTTTCTTAGTAAAGGAAAGGTCGTTGCAATTACAAGAAAAGGTATTGATTACGAGTAATGTAAAAGGTAGATTAATATGAAAAATAGCATTAAAATTCGGTTGGCAATTATAACAATAGCTATCATTGGGTTTCTATTTTATGGATTTAGAGATAATGGTTCGGTACTTTATTACGGGCAAAGCTATACAGCAGGTTCCGTATTTAAACCTGATTCTTATCTCTCAGCTGGGATATTTAAATCCGCAGGTAAAGAGATAAACAAACTAGTTTCGAAAAAGCGTGGAAGTAGCCTTACAGGTGTGATGGTCTCTGTTATAGTTGGTGGAATTACTTTTTTCACACTTTGGCAAGATGACGATTTTAAAGATATTTTAGTAGAAGCAAGAAAACGAGGAGAAAATAATTAAAATGGCCAATTTGGATAATTACTTGATTTTGGTTTTTATTGTAGGAACTGGAATTCTTATCGCTATTCAATTCGCAGGCGAACGTTTTGCAGATTGGCTAACAGATTTAACCGAGCAATTCTTTTCGAAAAGTCTGGATAAGCATGAAGAAAAACGTAAAAGAGAAATAAAGGAAGATAAATGAAAAAGATAATTTTTACCATATTTGGGATTTGGATTGGATTAATTCTTGTAGCCTGTAGCTCTAGGACTTCTAATACTTCAATCAATAATTCTACATCTAGTACTACTTCGCTAGCTACTAGCTCAACAGACAAGGAAGCAAAATTAAAAGGTATTGTTATGGCGGCAATACATTATGGTGCTCACACCTACAACGATATTAAAAGAGTTGACCTTTCTTTAGTATCGCCTACGGATGGCAGTATTAAACCCTATAGGTCGTTTGAGTTTCCCGAGCAAACATCTGAAGGGAAACCAATCGTTTCTCTAGAAGTAGCAAAAATAGTAATAGATTCTCGTAGCGAACCAACCGGTTTTTTTACTCGTCCATTTTATGCTAAAAAAGGGTTTGATAAAGACCTAAAAAATATAGTTGTGACTTTTAAGCTAAAAAACTCAGATTCTGAAAGGGTAGGTATTCTTAATGAAAATGGGGAATTGACGGATATTTCTGCTATTGTTGAAGGTGATGAAAACAGTTTTTCTTCGAAAAAATTTTATCATAAGCGTCCCTATATTGAAAATGATTATTTTTGCTATGTTTCAACAGATTTGACAGACTCTAATGCAAAATTCTACAGAATACCACTGAATAATCTCTCGCGAAGTGCAGTTGAAGAATTCAACCCTCGAAAAAACCGTCTTGGGGATACAAGGTATCGTAAAATTTATTTAGATGAAAATAATAAATATTTCTTTGTTACTGAAGATGATGGAAATATTGGCAATAATGGTATTCATACAAACAGATTAGACGAAACATTCACTTATCAGCATCATGAATATGATGTTACTTTATATCTTGGTGATGGAGAATATTTAGCATCAGGTTTTTCTATATGGAGTGCTTTTAAGGAGCCTGCTACAGATGATCCTAATAGCTATCGTAATGCAAATTTCGTAAAAAATCTTGTTCCGCAAAATGAAGATAGACAGAATTATAGTCCGATATTATCGCCAGATAAGGGTGAGATTTTCTTTTTATCTAAGTCAAGAGCTTCTAGCCAGGAAGAACCAACTCTATATAAAGTTTCTAGAAAAGGTGGAGAGCCCGAGGTGGTTGTTCAAAAATTCAAACCTCTACCACCTTTAAACTCTGATTTAAAATGGAGTGACTCCGTATTTCTGGATTGGATTGAATAGTTTTATATTCGCTTCGCCTTTCGGTTCGGGTTGGATAGTTTTGCGGTAATACCGCCGTTTCTGCCCAATTTTGGCACACGACTTATTGTATTTTTACACAATATTAGTCTGTGTAGAGGAGGGCGGAGGAATCTTCAAGAAAATATTCTAAGCTTTTTATTTCCTTTTTTTGCTTCTGTTGCTATGGATTACCTTTCGAAAATCTCCAGTAGTTGAGCTTTTCACAACTTCACATCCCCACAAAAACACCAGCAAAAAATCTGCTTTTCATACCTTTAAACCGATGTAAATTAAACTCAAAAATAGGCTGGACTTCATTGCTACAGAGAGTTATGATGGACATGTAAAAGAAATTTAACAGATAGGAGTGATATGTATATCGATTTAGAAACTGAAATGTATCTACAAAAATTAGAAAGCAAAATACGCCAGCAAACATATTGGGGTGTTGTGCCAGAAATGCCAATTGAATGGCAACCAGACCAATTAGGATTTTATCTTAACGACCCGATATCTTTGCCCACATTTTTAACGAAACTACGAGTGTTCGAAAAAGGTTTTGCCTTCGATTATGTTGAAACTAATGTTTTTAAACGCAAAATAACAGTTTTTGCCATTAACGAAAGCAAAGAAAAGTTTATTGCGAAAATCAAAAAGTTGCTCACTTGCCAAAGTAGAGGTGAGATGTGCGAAACCTTGCTATACATTTTGGCAACACCAGTGACCTATATCGATGAGACGGTTTGTTAGCTGAAATTTATAACAAAATTGCCCCAGTTTTGCGACTGGGGTGTTTGTTTCGAATTGAAAATATAAAGAAAATTTTTTAATACAGTGTAAAAATGTCAGAAAAATTAAAAACAGTTATAAATAATACACTGCTATTGACAAAGTGTAAGGATATCGTTATATTAGTAACACCGAAGATTTCTTGTTTTGTCTAACCAACACATTTTTAATGAAAGTGAGGATGGAACAGAAAAAAATATAAAATCAATGTTGACTGCAGCAGGTACTGGTGGTATTGGTAGCGTAGTTTCTGTTCATATATTAAAAATACCGTTCGAAAATCTTACTGTGATAAGTGTAGTGATAGTCGTTATTCCACTAATCATTTGTTGCTTTGCATTCTTGGTTATCAATTCTAACAGAAGAACCAGAAATTCAAAAGAGCTGATGGCCACTTGGCTTAGAAAGGGTAATAACTATACTAAACCTAGGAATAAAGCTTCACCAAATAAAAGAAAAAATCACCACTAATAGTGGTGAAGCTAATGCAAATCAGTCTTATCGTTCTCTTGTTGGTTAACTATAAGGCTGATAACTAAAAATAAGAAATCTTCTCCCCAACGGTAGTACGATTATCGTTGGGATTTTCTTTATCTCAAAAGCATATATTTTATAGCTATCTGAGATAACTTAATCTATTATACAGACTTAAAATTATTGTGTCAACAGTTTTGTTGAAAAAAGCATTAAAATAACTAAAATTAAACTTGGCTTTGTAGTTCAATGTTTAAAACTTCGACCTTTTCTTCCTGTAATTTGCAATTCTAAACGGCAAATTCTTCCAAATCTTCCGTTTTGCAACAAGTAGTATAATATTCTTCGGCACACTCAGAATTAAGAAAACGGCAAGTATAAACCCAAGAATCTTCGTCCGTGATGGAGATTTTCAAGGGCTTAAAAACACACCCTCCACCGTGTAGTCGTGTAATTCTTCAAAAGTCGTGAGGTTAACAGTTTCGACTTTAGGAAGTTTTGGTTCAGTTTCAAAATGTTGGCTAGTGGTTGTATCTTTCCATATAAATCTCCTTTGCTTTATTGGTGTGTCCATGATAACTCTCTATAGGGGAAGAGTCAAGCACTTTTTCACGAAAAACCCAACGACTTGAAATCGCTGGGGTTAAGGGGCTAGAGTTGGTTAGTTGTTGGACTACTAGGTAAGGTGTGGACATTATTTTGCAAAGTATCTTCAAATTGTTTTCTGTGGTATAATTGAAGATAGTAATAAATTGGAGTTTACAAATTGAAAAAATATAATATCATAGATTTATTTTCAGGAGCAGGTGGCCTATCTTATGGATTCGAGATGGCTGGTTTTAATGTTCTATTGGGGATTGATAACGACGAAAAAGCTTTAGAGACATTCCAAAAAAATCATAAGAATTCAAAAATATTATGTGGAGATATTACGAATATATCCTATGAAGAAGATATAAAGCCGATAATTGGAGAACAAAAGGTTGACCTAATTGTTGGTGGTCCGCCTTGTCAGGGAATGTCGCTTTCTGGACCGAGAAAATTTGATGACCCACGGAATAAACTTTACCTATCTTACATTCGATTGGTTCAAGAAATGCAGCCGACTGCCTTTGTTATAGAAAATGTTATCGGTATTGTTAGCCTGTTTAAAGGTCAAATTAAAGATACTATTATCGAAGAATTTTCGAAAATGGGCTATAAGGTTCAGTTTAAAGTTTTGTTAGCTTCTGATTATGGAGTTCCGCAAAATAGGAAGCGTGTCATTTTTGTAGGGACAAGGAATGATGGCTTTGAGTATCCTGAATCCTTGGATAAAACTATCACGACTGAGATGGCACTTTCTGATTTACCAACATTAGAAAATGAGCTTGGTGATTTAGAAATGTCTTATATTTCAGAACCTCAAAATGACTATCAAAAACTAATGCGAAATCGTTCATCTGTTGTTTTGAATCATATCGCAGCTAAGCATTCTGAAAAAGTAACGAGCACGATAGCCCTCGTTCCTGACGGTGGAAATTATAAAAATCTACCAGAGGAATTACGAGAAACAAGAAAATTTAATGTCGCTTGGACACGATTTGCTAGTTGGAAGCCAGCTCCTACGATTGATACGGGGCATAGACATCATTTCCACTATAAGTATAATCGTGTGCCAACAGTGAGGGAATCTGCTCGTCTACAATCTTTTCCAGATGATTTTATCTTTTACGGAAGTAAAACACAGCAATTTAGACAAGTTGGTAATGCTGTTCCTCCTTTAATGGCTCAGCAAATTGCAAACAATTTATTGAAATATTTAAAAAATAACGAAGAGTAATTATGTATCAAGTTCCAGAGAAATATTATTTTAGACTACATCACCCAAGACCTCGTTTTAAAAATGATGTCGAAAATGTACTTGTTTATATGGCAACGAATATTTCTTATTTGGGAATATTGCCTAAAAATGAATTTAGTCAGCAACTAAATGACATTATCAAACAATATGCAGGAAATGCAGATAAAACAGAGAAAACAATCAATAACTGGCGAACAGAGATTTCTTCTTTGTTTGGGATGATGATTGAGAAAGATGGCTTTGTCTATTCAGGAAACAGGGCTAAGGAATTGACTGAGGACCAAGACCTTATTCGCTTTTTTAAAACCTTTTTGTATAATTTTGAATATCCTGGTGGGCATCTAAAAGATAACGAGATTGTTAAACTTTGCCAAATCGGAGTTCAATTTAAGCCAGCTCAGTATCTACTGGAACTATTTACAGAAGCCTCACAAGCTGAAGAAAAAACTATTTACCTCACCGATGAAGAAGTCGCCCATTGTATCTTTAATGATTTGAGATGCACTCGTGATAGAGAGCCTGTTTTGAAAATATGGAATCGTATCAAAGAGAATAGAGCGTCTAAAGTAGCTTACGATACTAAAGGAGATGTTATTCGATATGCCAAAGATATTTTAGATTACATGGTTATAGCGAGTTTACTAACTGTTCAAGGTGGTAGGTATAAAATAAATTCTATGGAAGAGCAAGCAATAAATGACTTTTTGCAATCAGATGCTACCTTTGATGGCTATGCTCAATTTATTGGAAATGCTTCTACAACAATTGAAGATGTTCGAAATTTTAGAAGTGCTTGGTTCGAATATGTCAATCGTGATTTAGGAGATATTGATTTTAGGACAAACTTTAATATCTACCTTCCAAGTGATATTGATTTTACTGAAGAGAAAACAGATATTATCGGACATCTAACTGAACACATCGAATACAGCGAGAAAATCTCTACCGCTGTTGTAGGGAGTTCGGGAGAAGCTATTGTTATCAATCATGAAAAACAAAAATTACGAGAACATGGGCAAGAGCAGTTGCTCCATCTGGTGAATTTTATTCCAACACAGTTTGGCGTTGGCTACGATGTTCAATCTTTTGAGTGTGATGATTCTGAGCTGAGAAAGTATATTGAAGTCAAAACAACTGTCAGCAATGCTTCTATTACTTTTAATTCGTTTCATATCACACCAAACGAATGGCGAACTGCTAAATCTGTGCGTGATAGATACTATATTTATCGTTTGCAGATTTCTAAACATAGCAAAAAATTGTTTATTATCAAGAATTTGTATGAGTTAGTCAAAAATGAGAAGATGCTTCTGATTGAGAGAAAAGATGGATATGATGTCCGTTTTTCATCGTCAGTTGGCTTTGAGGAGAATTTAATTTGAAGAAACTAAAAATTGCCTCTCTTTTTAGTGGAGGGGGTGGAACGGATATTGGTTTTGCTGGTGGATTTGATTTTTTAGGTAAACATTATGCTGACAATCAAATTGAGATTGTCTATGCAAATGATATTGAAGACAGTGCCAATAAAATGTTTGAAAAGAATTTTGGTGTTACTCCAGACAATCGAAATATCCGAGAAATAAAATCAGATGAAATCCCATATTTCGATATTTTAACGGGAGGTTTTCCTTGTCAATCATTTTCTGTTAGTGCTCAAAATCCGAAACGCTTAGGAATAAAAGACGAAAAAGGGACACTGTTTTTTGAGATGGTGCGAGTGTTAAAGGCTCATCAACCAAAAGCATTTTTTGCCGAAAATGTTAAGGGAATTTTGTCTGCAAACAATAAAGAAGCTTTTCCTCTAATTATTGAAGAGTTCGAAAAAGCTGGCTATAATGTTTCTTATAAACTTTGTGTAGCCACCAAATACGGCGTTCCGCAAAAGAGAGAGCGTGTGTTTATTGTTGGCATTCGAAAGGATTTAAATTTTACTTTTGAATTTCCTGAAGAGCCTATTCAGAATGTAGAAGATTATACACCACTAAAAGCAATTCTTCAGCAAGATATTGATGAAAAGTATTATTTTAGTGAGAGGGCTGTGCAAGGAATGTTAAATAGTAAATCTGGCAAAAAAATGAATAAAGGACGAGCACAAGACATTGAACAGCCGAGCAATACGGTTAGTTCCCACTTGGCGAAAGTGTCCTTAAATAGTACTGATCCTGTTTTATTAGAAAATGGACGTTACCGTCGCTATACTCCAAGAGAGGTTGCACGTATTCAGTCGTTTCCAGAAAACTATGAATTGCTTGGTTCGGAAGGTGCTCAATATAGAATGCTGGGGAATGCTATTCCACCAGTAATGATGTGGTATATTGCTGAAAAGTTAGTATCAGATTTACGTAATAGTGATGTAATTGCTAAGCAACAGAAACTCGAAGAAAGTTTTGGTCAACTGGATTTGTTTGAAGCGAGTTGATGTTTTAAGTGTAGGGAACTTGATATGGAATTGAATTTTCAAGATAAGAGTTTTATAAAAGTATTTTTTAATAGTGACGGTTATGTACTAAATTTTTCTAATTCCACTTTTGCTAAGTTTACTTTTAATTCAGTAGGAGTAAATATTCAAGAAAAATATGGGGGTTCAAAGGGGAAAGCTTTACAGGCTTTTATAGATAACGAACCAGATGAACTCGTCCTTAAATTAGCTTTAGATTTACTTAGATATTATGAAGACCTTCCTGACTCATATCACGAGAAAACTGAAGAGAGGAAGTCTCAGGCATTGAAATTGAAAGAGAGACTTTCGAAATATGAAGTCTCACAAATAGCCTACTTAAATAATGCTGCTAAATCTTTATCTGACTATTTTGATAGCGACTATATAGATAAGCAAATGGGGATTATGAATGAAATGATTTCTCGCTCTCCAGCGGACGCTATTGGAAAAGCTAAGGAATTGTTGGAATCGTGTTTTAAACATATTTTAGACCACGAAAAAATTGAGTATTCTAATTCTAATGATATTGCAACTTTGCAAAAGAAAGTCTTTAAATTTTTAAACTTGGATTCTAATGAAAATATTTCAGCAAAAAATAATCAAGATGTAAAGCTGGTTCTAAGTGGTTTGAATCAAATTATCAAGGGGATTAACAATCTTCGAAATGATAAAGGGGATGGTCATGGTAAGGGAGCTAACTTTATAGAATTGCCACCAAGGTATGCTTCAGTTGTTGTTGGTTCTGCATTAACGGTAGTGTCATTTGTTTGGGAAACATATCAAGATAAGAAAAAATAGTAAAGGAGAGAGGTTAAATGTCTAAAAATACTAATGCTCAGATTTCTAATTTTATGGATGAACATTTAAGATTTGAAATTAGAAATAATGGCTATAATTTAGACTATAATAGAGATGAACTAACTTTTTCGGAGCTTGAGAATATAATTAAGTCTAACTATAAGTATTGGGAAGAGAAAAGTAGTTCCTATGAAATGGCTAATCCTATTTTAAATAATTGGAAATATTGGCAAGAGAGATTGCGAAATCTCAAAGATTATTTAGAAAATCTCTCTGAATTTAATATTAATGAAGTTTATAATTTTTTGTATAGTCATTTTTCAACTTCATATACTACTATTACTTCAAGTAGTATTAGGCTTATCTATGTAGACATTAATAGTCCAATCAATAAAGATAATAATATTGTAATGCTTCGATTATTTGTTGATTTTTACTTAAAAAGTTGGGCTAAAGATTATTTATTAGAAGCAATTCAAAATTATATTACTATCGAAAATAATAAAAACTACATCGGTCAATATTTGAATTCTACTGATTCTTATAGATTGATTCCAGCGTTGTTTATATTAAACAGAGAGCTACCTAAAGCTAAAGCTCCATTTAAAAATTTTCAAAGGGAAGTTATTGATCCTGTTTCTGAAACTGTAAAGGAAATTGCTTCTGACGCTCAAGAAAACTTCAAACAAACTACTGCTTTAATTGAAGAAAAAAATGAAGCTATCCGAGAGTTGTTTAATTCACATTATCAAGAGATTAGTGACTTTAAAGAGGATTTTGAAAACTGGCAAGATGATAAAGAAAATGCGATTAAGATTTTAGAAGATACTTATAAAAATAAATTACAGCTTGAAGCTCCTGAGACATTATGGAAAGAAAGGTCAAAAAATTATAAAGTTAACAATAGGTATTGGATGGGTGGTCTTGCAGTATTTATTGTTGCTTTGATATTTTCAGCAGGAAGTTTATTGGTTAGTATTCATGAATATTTGAAAGGAACCCTAAAAGATATTCCATTTATCTCTCAATCTTTTGTATATGTTGCATTAATTTCATTTTTGATATATTTAGTTCGAGTTATGATAAAGATTATCATTTCAAATCAGCATATGGCAATGGAATATGAACAAAAGGAAGCCTTAACAAGATTTTATCAAGCTTTAGTCTATGATGGCAAAGAAGTAGAAAAAGAGGAAAGATTAATAATTTTTAATGCTTTATTTAGTAAAACTGATACTGGATTAGTTAAAACGGACAGTTCTAATGATTCGGAAGCATTACTTGCTATACTTTCTAAAATATCTAAGTAGTAAAAAAGAAATAATATCTTATTATTGAATAGTCCAATAACCAACACCACTCTAAACCTTAAACCCCAGCAATTCTAAGTTGCTGGGGTTTAAGGTTTAGAGTGGTGTTGGACTGCTGGGTGAGGTGTGGACATTATACCATAGTTCGTGACAGTTCCAGCTTTTTTTGATAAAATCATACAGTATGCCCTTGGGCACAAAGTATGAACTGGGACTGTCTTTCCCAGCTTCGGAGGTAAAAAATGTCAGATTCACCAATCAAATACCGTTTGATTAAGAAAGAAAAACACACGGGAGCTCGTCTGGGAGAAATCATCACCCCCCACGGCACCTTCCCGACACCTATGTTTATGCCAGTTGGGACACAAGCCACTGTTAAAACACAGTCACCTGAAGAATTGAAGGAGATGGGTTCGGGAATTATCCTGTCAAACACCTATCATCTCTGGCTTCGCCCTGGAGATGAACTCATCGCACGCGCAGGTGGTCTCCACAAATTCATGAATTGGGATCAGCCTATTTTGACGGATAGTGGTGGTTTCCAGGTTTATTCCTTAGCAGATAGCCGTAATATCACAGAAGAAGGCGTAACTTTTAAAAATCATCTCAATGGTTCCAAGATGTTCCTATCACCAGAAAAGGCCATCTCTATTCAGAATAATCTAGGTTCAGACATCATGATGTCCTTTGATGAATGTCCTCAGTTTTATCAACCTTACGACTACGTTAAGAAATCAATCGAGCGTACCAGTCGTTGGGCTGAGCGTGGTTTGAAGGCTCACCGTCGTCCACATGACCAAGGTTTGTTTGGGATTGTGCAGGGGGCAGGATTTGAAGACCTGCGTCGTCAGTCAGCTCACGATCTTGTCAGCATGGATTTCCCAGGCTACTCTATCGGTGGCTTGGCAGTGGGAGAAACCCACGAAGAGATGAATGCAGTTTTGGACTTTACAACCCAACTGCTACCTGAAAATAAACCTCGCTATTTGATGGGTGTGGGAGCGCCAGATAGCTTGATTGATGGGGTGATTCGTGGGGTGGATATGTTTGACTGTGTCTTGCCGACTCGCATCGCTCGTAACGGAACTTGTATGACTAGTCAGGGACGTTTGGTTGTAAAAAATGCCCAGTTTGCTGAGGACTTTACGCCGCTGGATCCTGAGTGTGATTGCTACACATGTAAGAACTATACACGTGCTTATCTTCGTCACCTACTCAAGGCCGATGAAACCTTCGGTATCCGCTTGACTAGCTACCACAATCTTTACTTCTTGCTTAACCTGATGAAGCAAGTGCGACAAGCTATTATGGATGACAATCTTTTGGAATTCCGTGAGTATTTTGTTGAAAAATATGGCTATAATAAGTCAGGCCGTAATTTCTAAAATGGAATTGATATAAGCTAAAAATCCTAAGTTTTCTCTTGGGATTTTTCTTCTTTTTTTGATAGAATAAAGTGTACAATGAAAGGAAGAATAAACTCGTATGCGCATTAAATGGTTTTCCTTGATTAGGATTACAGGTTTACTACTGGTACTCTTGTATCATTTCTTTCAGACCATCTTTCCTGGAGGATTTTTCGGGGTAGATGTCTTTTTCACATTTTCAGGATTTCTGATTACAGCTCTACTCATCGAAGAATTTTCTAAGAATCGTGAGATTGATTTGATAGGATTTTTTAGAAGACGTTTTTATCGGATTGTGCCACCTGTGGTTTTGATGGTCTTAGTAACCATGCCCTTTACCTTCCTAGTTCGCCAAGACTATGTGGCTGGAATTGGAGGTCAGATTGCGGGTGTCTTAGGCTTTATGACCAACTTCTATGAACTCCTAACAGGTGGGAGTTATGAATCTCAGTTCATTCCTCATTTGTTTGTTCATAATTGGAGCTTGGCTGTTGAGGTTCACTACTATATTCTTTGGGGATTGGCAGTTTGGTTCTTATCCAAACAGGCTAAATCAAATGGTCAGTTGAAGGGGATGGTCTTTCTTTTATCTGCTGCTGCATTCTTGATCAGCTTCTTCTCCATGTTTATTGGTAGTTTTCTAGTAACCTCTTATTCCTCTGTGTACTTCTCCAGTTTAACTCATGTCTATCCATTCTTTTTGGGAAGTGTGTTAGCAACGATTGTAGGCGTTCGTCAGACGACTTCCCTCGTCAAGCAGTTGGATAAAATCTGGGATTTACGAAAGACCCTTTTAGTTTTTGGAGGAGGTTTTGGCTTCTTACTCATTTTGACCTTCTTTGTCAAATTTACCTATCTCTTTGCCTATCTTATAGGCTTCTTGCTTGCCAGTCTTGCAGCTCTTGCTATGATTCTGGCGGCGCGTGTCTTACATGAAAAGACTCCTAATATGCAGGAACCAAAGATTATCAGTTTTTTAGCAGATACTAGCTATGCGGTTTATCTCTTCCATTGGCCTTTCTATATCATATTCTCACAGTTGACATCAAATCTTCTTGCTGTGTTATTAACTTTGATTTGTTCTTATGGATTTGCCAGTCTTTCATTTTATGTATTGGAACCTTGGATTGCAGGCAAGAACACACCTGTTTTACAAACTCTTCGTCCCTTGCCTTATATTCACGCAATTCTTGCAACAAGTACAGGAATCTTGGCCTCCATTGTCTTCTTAGTGGCTTTCTTGGCACCACAAGTGGGAGCGTTTGAGACAGATTTGACTGTCAATGGTTTGAAGCAAGCTGCAACAAATATTGGCCAGACCAAGGTGATGGCAGAACGAGCAGAAGCTGATAGTTTAGGAATTGCTGATGGCACTATGTTAATTGGTGACTCGGTGGCTTTAAGGGCAAATACAGCCCTGCAGACAGCCCTTCCAGGGGCACAGATTAACGCACAAGTTAGCAGAACAACCAAGACTGCCAATGAAATCATGCTAAATAATGGCCAGAATAAATTTCTACCAAAGATGGTGGTTATTGCAACAGGTGTGAATAATCCTGAAAATTACAAGGAAGACTGGGATAGTATCGTGAAAAATCTTCCTAAGGGCCACCACATGGTTTTGGTGACTCCTTATGAGGGAGATAAGACAAAAGAGACCTATGCAATCGTTGAGAAGGCTGCTGCCTATATGAGAGAATTGGCAGAGAAGACCCCTTACATCACGATAGCGGATTGGAATCAAGTTGCTAAGGAACATCCAGAAATTTGGACTGGGACAGACCAAGTCCATTTCGGAAGTGACACTAGCAAAATTGAAGCCGGAGCAAAATTGTATGCAGATACCATTGCCACAGCCTTGCAAACAGCTCAAGACAAACCAGTCAAATCTAAATAACTTGTATTTAAAAAGAGAAGAGTTGGAGACATCCAGCTCTTTTAAAATATCTCTAGAAAATAGGTCTATACCATTTACAAATGAATCAGAAAAGTTTATAATGTAATTGACATAATAAATATCAAAAGTAATCTTTTAAGGAGGTCATTATTATGCCTAATTACGTTAAAGCAGATCAGTTTTTCTATCCATTTGGCATTCGTCGCGGTGGGTACTTAGAACTTGTTGATGGCAAATTTGGGAAACATGTGGATCAAATTCCTGAAGGAGCAGAGGTTCTTGACTATACTGGTTATAGCATTGCACCAGGTCTTGTGGATACTCATATTCATGGATATGCAGGTGTAGATGTGATGGACAACAACATTGAAGGTACATTGCATACTATGAGTGAAGGACTTCTTAGTACCGGTGTTACCAGTTTCTTGCCCACAACTTTAACAGCCACTTATGAGCAATTGCTTGCAGTCACTGAAAATCTTGGAAACCATTATAAAGAAGCAACAGGTGCTAAGATTCGTGGGATTTATTATGAAGGTCCATATTTCACAGAAACTTTTAAGGGGGCACAAAATCCAACTTATATGAGAGACCCGGGTGTTGAGGAGTTTCATTCTTGGCAAGATGCTGCAAAAGGGATGCTAAATAAAATCGCTATTGCACCAGAACGTGATGGGGTGGAAGATTTTGTACGTACTATTACAGGTGAAGGTGTGACAGTTGCACTTGGACACTCAGATGCGACATTTGAACAAGCTAAGAAGGCAGTTGATGCTGGAGCTAGTGTATGGGTACATGCCTATAATGGGATGCGTGGTTTAACACACCGCGAACTAGGTATGGTAGGAGCTATGTATGAGCTCCCACATACTTACGCAGAATTGATTTGTGATGGTTATCACGTAGATCCAAAAGCTTGTGAGATTTTACTTAAGCAAAAGGGGACAGACAACATCGCTCTTATTACGGACTGTATGACAGCTGGTGGGCTTGAAGACGGTGACTATATGTTGGGAGAATTCCCTGTTGTAGTAGCAAATGGAACTGCACGTCTCAAATCTACTGGTAATTTGGCAGGTTCTATCCTCAAACTTAAAGATGGTATGAGAAATGTAGTCGAGTGGGGTATTGCAAATCCACACGAAGCGGTTATGATGGCTAGCCTTAACCCAGCAAAATCTGTTAATATTGACGATGTCTGTGGACAAATTCGTGAAGGTTATGATGCAGACTTTATTGTTTTAGACAAAGATTTGGAATTGGTAGCTACGTATCTAGATGGTGTGAAACGTTACCAAGCATAACATAAAAGCAGAGACTATTTGACGGTCTCTGCTTTTTTATATATGGTACTTTACCAGTAAACAAAAAGTTAAAAAAATCACAAAAAAAGCTTGAAGAAGTAAATGAAAAGGCTTACAACTAAAACATAGATACAAATAAAAAAACGGAGGAGTGCTTTATGAAAGCCTATACTTATGTTAAGCCAGGACTTGCTTCTTTTGTTGATGTAGACAAACCAGTTCTTCGCAAGCCGACAGACGCTATCGTGCGTATCGTTAAAACAACTATATGTGGAACAGACCTTCACATTATTAAAGGGGATGTTCCTGCTTGCCAAAGTGGTACCATTCTTGGTCACGAAGGGATTGGGATTGTCGAAGAAGTTGGAGAAGGTGTTTCTAACTTCAAAAAGGGTGATAAAGTATTAATTTCCTTTGTTTGTTCATGTGGTAAATGTTACCACTGTAAAAAAGGAATCTATGCCCACTGTGAAGACGAAGGGGGCTGGATTTTCGGTCACTTGATTGATGGTACGCAGGCTGAGTACTTACGTGTTCCTCATGCTGACAATACTCTATATCATACACTAGAAGCTTTATCAGATGAAGCCCTTGTTATGTTGTCAGATATTTTACCAACTGGCTATGAAATTGGTGTTTTAAAAGGGAAAGTAGAACCTGGTTGTAGCGTAGCCATTATTGGTTCAGGACCTGTTGGATTGGCTGCTCTTTTAACAGCTCAGTTTTACTCACCAGCCAAATTGATTATGGTGGACCTAGGTGATAACCGTTTGGAAACTGCTTTATCATTCGGTGCAACTCATAAGGTTAATTCTTCAGACCCTGAAAAAGCAATTAAAGAAATTTATGATTTGACAGATGGCCGCGGTGTAGATGTTGCTATCGAAGCTGTTGGTATTCCTGCAACATTTGATTTCTGTCAAAAGATCATCGGTGTAGACGGGACCGTTGCCAACTGTGGTGTGCATGGTAAACCAGTTGAGTTTGAGTTGGATAGACTTTGGATTCGCAATATCAATATCACTACTGGTTTAGTATCTACAAATACAACACCTCAGTTGTTGAAAGCTCTTGAAACTCATAAGATTGAGCCAGAAAAATTGGTAACTCATTATTTCAAACTAAGTGAAATTGAAAAAGCCTATGAAGTCTTCAGTAAGGCAGCAGACCACCATGCCATTAAGGTCATTATTGAAAACGATATCTCAGAAGCTTAAGAAATAAAAAGTTTTTATCATATAAGTAAATAGAAATTCAGTCATCCATCGGATGCCTGGATTTTTTATCAAAAAATTAAGAGATGAGCATATTTCTTTCCTTGTCTGGCGGAATTAGTTATAATATACGGTACAAAGGAATGAATGAATATGTATCGTGTTATAGAAATGTATGGAGATTTTGAACCCTGGTGGTTCTTAGAAGGTTGGGAAGAAGATATTGTAGCTAGTAAGAAATTTGACCAGTATTATGATGCTCTCAAATACTACAAAACTTGCTGGTTTAGATTGGAACAGGAATCCCCTCTTTATAAAAGCAGAAGTGACTTGATGACCATTTTTTGGGATCCAGAAGACCAACGCTGGTGCGATGAATGTGATGAGTATTTACAACAATACCATTCTTTAGCTCTTTTGCAGGATGAGCAGGTTATCCCAGATGCAAAACTACGCCCAGGCTATGAAAAACAAACAGGTCAAGAAAGGCACCGTGCTTGCCGTATGAAATTAAAATAGAGAAAAAGTAACTTTTTTAGAGTTGCTTTTTTATTTTTTCCAAATCTTTGCGAATAGTATAGGTGAGGAGGTAAGTATGGTTCAAGAAATTGCACAAGAAATCATTCGTTCAGCTCGGAAAAAAGGAGCGCAAGACATTTATTTTGTTCCTAAGTTAGATGCCTATGAGCTTCATATGAGGGTAGGAGACGAGCGCTGTAAAATTGGTTGCTATGATTTTGAAAAATTTGCGGCTGTCATCAGTCACTTTAAGTTTGTGGCGGGTATGAATGTTGGAGAGAAGCGACGTAGTCAACTTGGTTCCTGTGATTATGCCTATGACCAGAAGATGGCATCTCTACGTCTATCTACTGTAGGCGATTATCGAGGACATGAGAGTTTGGTGATCCGTTTGTTGCACGATGAGGAGCAGGATTTGCATTTTTGGTTTCAGGATATTGATGAATTGGGCAAGCAGTACAGGCAACGTGGTCTCTATCTTTTTGCTGGTCCAGTCGGAAGTGGTAAGACGACCTTGATGCATGAATTGGCTAAATCTCTCTTTAAAGGACAGCAAGTCATGTCTATCGAAGACCCTGTCGAAATCAAACAGGACGACATGCTCCAGTTGCAGTTGAATGAGGCAATCGGACTAACCTATGAAAATCTGATCAAGCTTTCACTACGGCATCGTCCTGATCTCTTGATTATAGGAGAAATTCGGGACAGTGAGACGGCGCGTGCAGTTGTTAGAGCCAGTTTGACAGGTGCGACAGTCTTTTCAACCATTCATGCCAAGAGTATTCGAGGTGTTTATGAGCGCCTGTTGGAGTTGGGTGTGAGTGAGGAGGAATTGGCAGTCGTTCTGCAAGGGGTTTGCTACCAGAGATTAATCGGTGGAGGAGGAATCGTTGACTTTGCAAACAAAGACTATCAAGAACACCAGCCAACTAGCTGGAATGAACAGATTGACCAGCTTTTTCAAGATGGACATATCACAAGTCTTCAGGCTGAAACGGAAAAAATTGGCTACAGCTAAGCAAAAAAATATCATCACCTTGTTTAACAATCTCTTTTCCAGCGGTTTTCATCTGGTGGAAACTATCTCCTTTTTAGACAGGAGCGCTTTGTTGGATAAGCAGTGTGTGACCCAGATGCGCACGGGCTTGTCTCAAGGGAAATCATTCTCAGAAATGATGGAAAGTTTAGGCTTTTCAAGCGCTATTGTCACTCAGTTATCCCTAGCTGAAGTCCATGGGAATCTTCATCTGAGTTTGGGAAAGATAGAAGAATATCTAGACAATCTGGCCAAGGTCAAGAAAAAATTAATTGAAGTAGCGACCTATCCCTTGATTTTGCTGGGTTTTCTTCTCTTAATCATGATGGGACTACGGAACTACCTACTACCACAACTGGATAGTAGCAATATCGCCACCCAAATTATTGGAAATCTGCCACAAATTTTTCTAGGCATGGTAGGGTTTATTTCAGTAGGTGTCCTTTTAGCACTAACTTTTTATAAAAGAAGTTCAAAGATGCGCGTTTTTTCTATCTTAGCACGCCTTCCCTTTCTCGGAATCTTTGTGCAGACCTATTTGACAGCCTATTATGCGCGTGAGTGGGGGAATATGATTTCACAGGGAATGGAGCTGACGCAGATTTTTCAGATGATGCAGGAACAAGGTTCCCAGCTCTTTAAAGAAATCGGTCAAGATCTGGCTCATGCTCTCCAAAATGGTCGAGAATTTTCTCAGATGATAGGAACCTATCCTTTCTTTAGGAAGGAATTGAGTCTCATCATCGAGTATGGGGAAGTCAAGTCTAAGCTGGGGAGTGAGTTGGAAATCTATGCTGAAAAAACTTGGGAATCCTTTTTTACCCTAGTCAACCGAACCATGAATTTGGTGCAGCCACTGGTTTTTATCTTTGTGGCTCTGATTATCGTTTTACTTTATGCGGCAATGCTCATGCCCATGTATCAAAATATGGAGGTAAATTTTTAAAATGAAAAAAATGATGACATTCTTGAAAAAAGCTAAGGTTAAAGCTTTTACACTTGTGGAGATGTTGGTGGTCTTACTCATCATCAGTGTGCTTCTATTACTCTTTGTACCTAATTTGACCAAGCAAAAAGAAGCAGTCAATGATAAAGGAAAAGCTGCTGTTGTTAAGGTGGTAGAAAGCCAGGCAGAGCTTTATAGCTTAGATAAAAATGAAGATGCTACTCTGAGCAAGTTACAAGCAGATAGGCGTATTACTCCTGAACAGGCTAAAGCTTATAAAGAACACCATGATAAAAATGGAGGAGCAAATCGTAAAGTCAATGATTAAGGCCTTTACCATGCTGGAAAGTCTCTTGGTTTTGGGTCTTGTGAGTATCGTAGCTTTGGGCTTATCCGGCTCTGTTCAGTCCACTTTTGCAGCGGTAGAGGAGCAGATTTTCTTTATGGAGTTTGAAGAACTCTATCGGGAAACCCAAAAACGCAGTGTAGCCAGTCAGCAAAAGACTAGTCTGAACTTAGATGGGCAGACCATTAGCAATGGCAGTCAAAAGTTGACAGTTCCTAAAGGAATTCAAGCACCATCGGGCCAAAGTATCACATTTGACCGAGCTGGGGGCAATTCGTCCCTGGCTAAGGTTGAATTTCAGACCAGCAAAGGAGCGATTCGTTATCAATTATATCTAGGAAATGGGAAAATTAAACGCATTAAGGAAACAAAAAATTAGGGCAGTTATTTTACTGGAAGCAGTAGTTGCTCTAGCTATCTTTGCTAGCATTGCAACCCTCCTTTTGGGACAAATTCAGAAAAATAGACAAGAAGAAGCAAAAATCTTGCAAGAGGAAGAAGTCTTGAGGGTAGCTAAGATGGCACTGCAGACAGGTCAAAATCAGATAAACATCAACGGAGTTGAGATTCAGGTGTTTTCTAGTGAAAAAGGATTGGAGGTCTACCATGGTTCAGAACAGTTGTTGGCTATCAAAGAGCCGTAAGGTCAAGGCTTTCACTCTGTTAGAATCCCTGATTACCCTCATTGTCATCAGTGGAAGTTTACTTCTCTTTCAAGCCATGAGTCAGCTTCTCATTTCAGAAGTTCGCTACCAGCAACAAAGCGAGCAAAAAGAGTGGCTCTTGTTTGTGGACCAGCTGGAGGCAGAATTAGATCGTTCGCAATTCGAAAAAGTGGAGGGCAATCGCCTCTATATGAAGCAGGATGGCAAGGATATCTCTATTGGTAAGTCTAAATCAGATGATTTTCGGAAAACCGATGCCAGTGGACGAGGTTATCAGCCTATGGTTTATGGCCTCAAATCTGCGCAGATTACAGAGGACAATCAACTGGTTCGTTTTCGTTTTCAGTTCCAAAAAGGCTTAGAAAGGGAGTTTATCTATCGTGTGGAAAAAGAAAAAAGTTAAGGCAGGTGTTCTCCTCTATGCAGTCACCATGGTAGCCATCTTTAGTCTTTTGTTACAATTTTACTTGAATCGACAAGTCGCCCATCATCGAGACTATGCTTTAAATAAAGAAAAATTAATCGCTTTTGCCATGGCCAAGCGAACCAAGGATAAAGCCGAGCAAGAAAGTGGAGAACAGGTCTTTAATCTAGGTCAGGTAAGCTATCAAAACAAGAAAACTGGCTTGGTGACGACGGTTCGTACGGATAAGAGCCAATATGAGTTCCTATTTCCTTCAGTCAAAATCAAAGAAGAGAAAACGGATAAAAAGGAAAAGGTAGTGACTGATTCAAACGAAAAAGCGGAGAAGAAAAAATCAGAAGAGAAGCCTGACAAGAAAGATAATTCCTAGCTAATCAAGCTACTCTGTGTTAAACTAAAAGCATGAAACATGATTTTAACCACAAAGCAGAAACTTTCGATTCCCCTAAAAATATATTTCTTGCAAACTTGGTGTGTCAAGCAGTCGAGAAACAGCTTGCTCTTCTATTAGACAAAGAAATTCTGGATTTCGGTGGAGGGACGGGTCTATTAGCCTTGCCCCTAGCCAAGCAGGCTAAGTCTGTCACTCTTGTAGACATTTCTGAGAAAATGCTGGAGCAAGCTCGTTTGAAAGCGAAGCAGCAAGACATCAAGAATATCCAGTTTTTGGAGCAAGATTTACTGGAAAAACCCTTGGAGCAAGAGTTTGATCTCATTGTTGTTTGTCGTGTTCTTCATCATATGCCTGATTTGGATGTGGCCCTCTCACTGTTTCATCAACATTTGAAGGAAGATGGACAACTCCTCATTGCTGATTTTAGCAATACAGAAGCTAACCATCATGGATTTGATTTAGCTGAACTGGAAAAACAGCTAATTGAGCATGGTTTTTCATCTGCACATAGTCAGATCCTCTATAGTGCTGAAGACCTGTTTCAAGAAAATTACTCAGAACTCTTTTTAACAGTAGCCCAAAAATCACTCGCCTAGTCAGGGAGTGATTTTTCTATAAGGATGGAAAAAAGAAGGGAAATTTGATAAGATAGGAATATGGATTTTGAAAAAATTGAACAAGCTTATACCTATTTACTAGAGAATGTCCAAGTCATCCAAAATGATTTGGCGACTAACTTTTATGACGCCTTGGTGGAGCAAAACAGCATCTATCTGGATGGTGAAACTGAGCTAGAGCAGATCAAGGAGAACAATCAGGCCCTTAAACGCTTAGTGCTTCGCAAAGAAGAATGGCTCAAGACCTACCAGTTTCTCTTGATGAAGGGTGGGCAAACAGAACCCTTGCAGGCCAATCATCAGTTTACACCAGATGCTATTGCTTTACTTTTGGTGTTTATTGTGGAAGAGTTGTTTAAAGAGGAGGAAATTACTATCCTCGAAATGGGTTCTGGGATGGGAATTCTGGGCGCTACTTTCTTGATCTCGCTTTCTAAAAAAGTGGATTACTTGGGAATGGAAGTAGATGATTTGCTGATTGATTTGGCAGCTAGCATGGCAGATGTAATTGGTTTACAGGCTGGCTTTGTCCAAGGAGATGCCGTTCGTCCACAAATGCTCAAAGAAAGCGATGTGGTCATCAGCGACTTGCCTGTCGGCTATTATCCTGATGATGCCGTTGCAGCGCGTCATCAAGTTGCTTCTAGTCAAGGACATACTTACGCCCATCACTTGCTCATGGAACAAGGGCTTAAGTACCTCAATTCAGATGGATATGCTATTTTTCTCGCTCCGAGTGATTTGTTGACCAGTCCTCAAAGTGACTTGTTGAAAGGCTGGTTGAAAGAAGAAACAAGTCTGGTTGCTATGATTAGTTTACCTGAAAATCTCTTTGCTAATGCCAAACAATCTAAGACTATTTTTATCCTACAGAAGAAAAGTGAAATAGCAGTGGAGCCTTTTATTTATTCACTTGCTAGCTTGCAAGATGCAAGTGTTTTGATGAAATTTAAAGAAAATTTTCAAAAATGGACTCAAGGTACTGAAATATAAAATAGATTTTGTTATAATAGATGAAAACGCTTAAAAGAGGAGTCTTGTTATGACAAAAACAATTGCAATCAATGCAGGAAGTTCAAGTTTGAAATGGCAATTATACTTAATGCCAGAGGAAAAAGTGTTAGCCAAAGGTTTGATTGAACGTATCGGTTTGAAAGATTCAATTTCAACTGTAAAATTTGACGGCCGTTCTGAACAACAAATTTTAGACATCGAAAATCACACACAAGCCGTTAAAATCTTATTGGATGACTTGATTCGTTTCGATATTATCAAGGCTTATGATGAGATTACTGGTGTTGGACACCGTGTTGTTGCAGGTGGAGAATATTTCAAAGAATCAACAGTTGTTGAGGGTGATGTTTTAGAAAAAATTGAAGAGTTGAGTTTGTTGGCTCCTCTCCACAATCCAGCCAATGCAGCAGGTGTTCGTGCCTTTAAGGAATTGTTGCCAGACATTACCAGTGTAGTTGTTTTTGATACTTCATTCCACACAAGTATGCCAGAGAAAGCTTACCGCTACCCTCTACCAACAAAATATTACACAGAGAACAAGGTTCGTAAATACGGTGCTCATGGTACAAGCCACCAGTTTGTAGCAGGAGAAGCTGCAAAACTCTTGGGACGTCCATTAGAAGACTTGAAGTTAATTACTTGCCATATCGGTAATGGTGCTTCTATTACAGCTGTTAAGGGTGGTCAATCTGTCGATACTTCAATGGGCTTCACTCCACTTGGCGGTGTGATGATGGGAACTCGTACAGGGGATATTGACCCAGCTATCATTCCTTATTTAATGCAATATACAGAGGACTTTAATACTCCAGAAGCTATTAGCCATATTCTCAATCGTGAGTCAGGACTCATGGGAGTTTCAGGCAAGTCTAGTGATATGCGTGATGTGATTGCTGCTAAAAAAGAAGGAGACCATGATGCTACCTTAGCATATGAAATCTATATTGACCGTATCCAAAAACATATTGGGCAGTACCTTGCAGTCCTAAATGGAGCAGATGCTATTATCTTCACAGCTGGTGTAGGTGAAAATGCAACCGATGTACGTAAGGATGTTATCTCAGGAATTTCTTGGTTTGGTTGTGATGTTGATGATGAAAAGAATGTCTTCGGTGTTACAGGAGACATTTCAACAGAGGCAGCTAAAATCCGTGTCTTGGTTATTCCAACAGATGAAGAATTAGTCATTGCCCGTGACGTTGAACGCTTGAAAAAATAAGTAAAACTTAGAAAAAATATTCAATACAAGGAGTTGGAAAAGTGATTTTTCCAGCTTCTTTTTTAACTTAACTAGCTCTGAAAGGTAGAAATCATAGATAGCGGTGGATGATTTTAAGAAGAGTTAAAAGTGATAAAAGATAACTTATTTCTAATTTTCGCTTAGAATGACAGGTGTCATCGATTAATATTCTATATTATGTCAATTTTTGCTTGTATCCGCTTACAATTTATGCTATAATAGTACTGTAATAAGTTATAAGAGCTGTTGTATCGTTCTTGATTTATAGTTATGGAGGTAACATCATGGGCGCTATTATGGAATTTGCAACAGAAAAATAGATTGAATCATTTCTTACAACTTGTCATATCGAGGGACAAAGAAATTTTCTGATGGCTTTTAAGAAAAAAACATGGCTGAAATCCTTTATTGATTTTTTCATTATAGGAGGAGCCTACTATGTTCAGTCGAGTGTGAATCCAAAGATTATGGCATTCACACCTAAGGGGATTTACTTGATGGACATCAGTGATGTAATTGAAAATCGTTTTAATCAAGTCGTTGAGATGCCCTGGAGTCAAGTTGAAGATTTTAGTTGTGACACCGTCTTGAACACAGTTAGAATTAAATGGCACTATCAAAGTGAACAGTACATCTTTTCAGTAGATGTAGGTAATCTCAGTCAACATTTAGGACAGTATCAATTTAACAAACAACATTATGACTATTTAGCACAACACGATTTCTTTCAGAAAGAGTGAATGACATGAAAAAGATAATTACAAAATGTATTGTTATTGCTACGACTTTGCTTATTATGGTACCGAGTTTTATAGGGATTGCATAAGCTAACGAAACAAAGGTTCCAAATACAACTGTAGAGTATATTGATGTTGCCGAAGTAGAGAAGGATTTGAAATTCTTATTTACAGAAGCGACGAGTTATGAGAATGACGTTTTTTATGTTAATAAAGAATTATTGACAGAACGCTACGGCACTTTAGCACCGTATATTGCAATGGGCATTGAACGTGTTTATACAGAGCCTAATTTGGTTCAAAATTTGCAAGCATCTTTACAAGATAGAGATTTTGTTTCATGTATGCGTGATGAGTTGATTGGTATGATTCCAGGTATGGAACTTGTTGATTTAATGAGAGGGGACATTATCAGTTATATTCAAGGTCAAATGTGGGGCAAAGCTGCTTCATATATAGCAATGAAACTTGCTAAATTTGGCATGAAGAGCAACGTTGCAGGAATCGTTGCACAATTAGGAATCTCTGCTGGAAAATGTGCTATTTGGGGTTAGTTATGCTTAAATACTTGTAATTAAGAATGTTAAAATGATAGTTCTGTCTTTAATGAATGTGATAAAGTGGTTGGAAAATAAATTTCTAACCACTTTGTCGTTTTTAGTGTTTACAGGGGAAATGGCTTCAAATTTTTAAAGTTTTAAGTATAGACTGTTACGGGAACAGTAGACATTGTGACAATAAGAAAGAGAATAAAAGCACGACGAAAAGGATTAAAAAATAAAAAAGAGAATATTGGTAGAACTGTCCAAACCTTGCTATGATTGGCTTTTTTGAAAAATATGGTATAATAGTAGTAATTTAATAGATGGAGTTGAGTTTTGAAGAAAAACTTTCGTGTAAAAAGAGAGAAAGATTTTAAGGCGATTTTCAAGGAGGGGACAAGTTTTGCCAATCGCAAATTTGTTGTCTACCAACTAGAAAACCAGAAAAACCATTTTCGAGTAGGTCTATCAGTTAGCAAAAAGCTGGGGAATGCCGTCACTAGAAATCAAATCAAGCGACGAATCCGACATATTATCCAGAATGCAAAAGGGAGTCTGGTAGAAGATGTCGACTTTGTTGTCATTGCTCGAAAAGGGGTTGAAACCTTGGAATACGCAGAGATGGAGAAAAATCTACTCCACGTATTAAAATTATCAAAGATTTACCAGGAAGGAAATGGGAGTGAAAAAGAAACTACAGTTGACTAGTTTGCTAGGACTGTCTCTATTGATCATGACAGCCTGTGCAACAAATGGGACAACTAGCGATATTACAGCCAATTCGGCTGATTTTTGGAGTAAATTTGTTTACTTCTTTGCGGAAATTATTCGCTTTTTATCATTTGATATCAGTATCGGAGTGGGGATTATTCTCTTTACGGTCTTGATTCGTACACTGCTTTTGCCAGTCTTTCAGGTGCAAATAGTGGCTTCTAGAAAAATACAGGAAGCTCAACCACGCATTAAGGCGCTACGAGAAAAATATCCAGGCAGAGATATGGAAAGCAGAACCAAGCTAGAGCAGGAAATGCGTAAAGTCTTTAAAGAAATGGGTGTCAGACATTCAGATTCTCTTTGGCCGATTTTGATTCAGATGCCGGTTATTTTGGCTTTGTTCCAAGCTCTATCAAGAGTTGACTTTTTAAAGACAGGTCATTTCTTATGGATTAACCTTGGTGGTGTGGATACAACCCTTGTTCTTCCGATTTTAGCAGCAGTATTCACCTTTTTAAGTACTTGGTTGTCCAATAAAGCCTTGTCTGAACGTAATGGCGCTACGACTGCGATGATGTATGGGATTCCAGTCTTAATCTTTGTCTTTGGGGTCTATGCTCCGAGTGGAGTAGCGCTCTACTGGGCAGTGTCCAATGCCTATCAAGTCTTGCAAACCTATTTCTTGAACAATCCATTCAAGATTATTGCAGAGCGCGAGGCCGTAGTACAGGCACAGAAAGATTTGGAAAATAGAAAAAGAAAAGCCAAGAAAAAGGCTCAGAAAACGAAATAATAAGGAGGAATCTAGTAATGGTAGTATTTACAGGTTCAACTGTCGAAGAAGCAATCCAGAAAGGATTGAAAGAATTAGATATCCCAAGATTGAAGGCTCACATCAAAGTCATTTCTCGTGAAAAAAATGGCTTTCTTGGTTTATTTGGTAAAAAACCAGCTCAGGTTGACATTGAAGCTATTAGTGAAACAACTGTCATTAAAGCAAATCAGCAGGCGGTAAAGGGAGTTCCTAAAGAAATTAATGAACAAAATGAACCAGTTAAAACAGTCAGTGAAGCGACCGTTGATTTGGGGCATGTTGTAGAAGCAATTAAAAAGATTGAAGAAGAAGGCCAAGGAGTTTCTGATGAAGTTAAGGCTGAAATCTTGAAAAATGATAAACATGCTAGCACCATCTTAGAGGAAACAGGGCATATTGATATTTTAAGTGAATTACAGCTTGAAGAAGCTGGTTTCGGAGAAGAAGCAGAAACTCCTATTGTTGATAGTCAAGCTGAAGAAACTGAAAGTCAAGAATTAGAAGATTTGGGCTTAAAGGTGGAACCGAGCTTTGATATTGAACAAGTAGCTACGGAAGTAACGACATATGTTCAAACAATCATTGATGATATGGACGTTGAGGCGACGATTTCAAATGATTATAACCGTCGTAG
Source organism: Streptococcus sp. UMB0029 (assembly GCF_002871495.1). Classification (GTDB taxonomy): domain Bacteria; phylum Bacillota; class Bacilli; order Lactobacillales; family Streptococcaceae; genus Streptococcus. The sequence goes on along the minus strand of NZ_PNGD01000012.1, from coordinate 21,659 downwards.
TATCAATCTACAAATTGACACCAATGAACCAGGGCGTATTATCGGTTACCATGGCAAAGTCCTGAAGGCCTTGCAACTATTGGCTCAAAATTATCTTTATAACCGCTATTCAAGAACTTTCTATATCACTATTAATGTCAATGATTACGTTGAACACCGTGCAGAAGTTTTGCAGACCTATGCGCAAAAACTGGCGACTCGTGTTTTAGAAGAAGGTCGCAGCCATCAAACGGATCCAATGTCAAATAGCGAACGCAAGATTATCCATCGTATTATTTCACGTATGGATGGCGTGACTAGTTACTCTGAAGGTGACGAGCCAAATCGCTATGTCGTTGTAGATACAGAATAAATAAAATCAGGTTTATCCTGATTTTTTGCTAGCTAGAGGAGATTAAACTAATGTTGAATAAGATAAGAGACTATCTAGATTTTGCTGGTTTTCAGTACCGTAATCCCGATAAAGCGGGAGTAGAGCGAGAGAAGATGCTGGAATTGCGTCATAAAGGTCAAGAAACCCGAAAGGCTTTCACAGAATTGGCTAAAACCTTTCAAGCAAGTCATCCAGAATGGCAACTACAACAGACTAGTCAGTGGATGAATCAGGCACAGCGTTTGCGACCACACTTCTGGGTTTATCTACAGAGTGAAGGGAAAGTGACAGAACCTATGATGGCCTTACGTTTGTATGGAGAGTCTTCTGATTTTGGTATTTCTTTAGAGGTCAGTTTTATCGAGCGCAAGAAGGACGAGCAGACTCTAGGCAAGCAAGCCAAGGTGTTAGAAGTTCCAGTGGTAGAGGGAATTTATTATCTAGCCTACTCAGATGGTCAATGTCAACGGTGGGAGGCGAACGAAGAAAATCGTTCTACTTTACGCGAGAAGGTGAGAAGTCAGAAAGTCCGTAAAGTGTTAGTTAAAGCAGATGTTTCTTTTATAGAAAATCAATCATTAGAAGTGGTTTTAGAAAAATTAGAAGAAGCTTATGAACGCTTGCTTCCCTATTATCAGGCGACCAGAGGGTAGAAATCAGGAGACTTATCTAGCGTCGAATTGTTTAATTGCTATTCTATGTATTTTTTCATATAATAGTAAAATAGAATGTGTGATTCAACAATCACCTCAAATAGAAAGGAAATTCTATGTCAAATCTATCTGTTAATGCAATTCGTTTTCTAGGTATTGACGCTATCAACAAAGCCAACTCAGGTCACCCAGGTGTGGTTATGGGAGCAGCTCCGATGGCTTATAGCCTCTTTACAAAACAACTTCGTATCAATCCAGCACAACCAAACTGGATCAACCGCGACCGCTTTATTCTGTCAGCTGGTCATGGTTCAATGCTTCTTTATGCTCTTCTTCACCTTTCTGGTTTTGAAGATGTCAGCATGGATGAAATCAAGAGATTCCGTCAATGGGGTTCAAAAACACCTGGTCACCCAGAATTTGGGCATACTGCAGGGGTTGACGCTACGACAGGTCCTCTAGGGCAAGGGATTTCAACTGCTACTGGTTTTGCCCAAGCAGAACGTTTCCTAGCAGCCAAATATAACCGTGAAGGCTACAATATCTTTGATCACTATACATACGTTATTTGTGGAGACGGAGACTTGATGGAAGGTGTCTCAAGCGAGGCAGCTTCATACGCAGGCTTGCAAAAACTAGACAAGTTGGTTGTTCTTTATGATTCAAATGACATCAACTTGGATGGTGAGACAAAAGATTCCTTCACAGAAAGTGTTCGTGACCGTTACAATGCTTATGGTTGGCATACAGCCTTGGTTGAAGATGGAACAGACTTGGAAGCAATCCATGCTGCTATCGAAGCAGCTAAAGCTTCAGGAAAACCATCTTTGATTGAAGTGAAGACCGTGATTGGATATGGTTCTCCAAACAAACAAGGAACTAATGCTGTACATGGTGCCCCTCTTGGAGCAGATGAAACTGCAGCAACTCGTCAAACCCTTGGTTGGGACTACGAACCATTTGAAATCCCAGAACAAGTATATGCTGATTTCAAAGAACATGTTGCAGACCGTGGTGCATCAGCTTATCAAACTTGGACAAAGCTAGTTGCTGATTATAAAGAAGCTCACCCAGAATTGGCTGCAGAAGTAGAAGCCATTATCGACGGACGTGATCCAGTTGAAGTGACTCCAGCAGACTTCCCAGCTTTAGAAAATGGCTTCTCTCAAGCAACTCGTAATTCAAGCCAAGATGCCTTGAATGTTGTGGCGGCTAAGTTGCCAACTTTCTTGGGTGGATCAGCTGACCTAGCTCACTCAAACATGACTTATATCAAGACTGACGGACTTCAAGACGATGCCAATCGATTGAACCGTAACATTCAGTTTGGTGTTCGTGAATTTGCCATGGGAACTATCTTGAACGGGATGGCCCTTCACGGTGGACTTCGTGTATACGGTGGAACTTTCTTCGTCTTCTCTGACTATGTGAAGGCAGCTGTCCGCTTGTCAGCCTTGCAAGGTCTTCCTGTGACTTATGTCTTTACCCACGATTCTATTGCGGTAGGTGAAGATGGCCCAACGCACGAACCAGTTGAGCACTTAGCAGGTCTTCGTGCTATGCCAAATCTAAATGTTTTCCGTCCAGCAGATGCGCGTGAAACTCAAGCAGCTTGGTACCTTGCAGTGACAAGTAAGAAAACGCCAACTGCCCTTGTCTTGACACGTCAGAACTTGACTGTTGAAGAGGGAACAGACTTCGACAAGGTTGCTAAAGGTGCTTATGTCGTCTATGAAAATGCAGCAGATTTTGATACCATCTTGATTGCGACAGGTTCAGAGGTCAATCTAGCTGTCTCAGCTGCTAAAGAATTGGTTAGTCAAGGCGAAAAAGTCCGCGTAGTCAGCATGCCATCTACAGATGTCTTTGATAAACAAGATGCAGCTTACAAGGAAGAAATCCTTCCAAATGCAGTTCGTCGTCGTGTCGCAGTTGAAATGGGTGCAAGTCAAAACTGGTACAAATATGTTGGACTAGATGGTGCAGTTCTTGGTATTGATACCTTTGGAGCCTCTGCCCCAGCACCAAAAGTATTGGCAGAATATGGCTTTACTGTTGAAAATCTTGTAAAAGTCGTTCAAAACTTGAAATAATCCTAAAAATCAGGGCGCAAGCTCTGGTTTTTCTTACTAGAAAAGCAAGGTACAATCTTGTAAAAGTAGCTGAAATTTGATATAGTAGTCCTATGTAAAAGACAAAGGAGAATAGAATGAATCCAAATTATACATTTTTAATCATGCTAGTCCTTATGGTGGGCTTGATGTTCTTTACGCAACGCTCTCAAAAGAAACAAGCGCAAAAACGTATGGAAAGCTTGAATAAACTACAAAAAGGCTATGAAGTGATTACAATCGGTGGACTTTACGGAACAGTCGATGAAGTAGATACTGAGAAGAGAACAATTATTCTTGATGTAGATGGAGTTTACTTGACGTTTGAACTAGCTGCTATCAAGACCGTATTGCCGCTGAAAGAAACAGCTTCACTCGAAGGCGCAATTGAAAAATAAGGCGGGATCACTAACTCCCGTTTTTCTATAAAAGAAAGGAAATGGGATGAAAAAACTAGTCTTTGTCTGTTTGGGAAATATTTGCCGCAGTCCTATGGCTGAGTTTGTTATGAAATCAATGACAGATAACTATGAAATCCAAAGTCGAGCGACGTCCTCTTGGGAACATGGTAATCCGATTCATAAGGGAACTCAAGGGATTTTTCAACAGTATCAGATTCCTTATGACACGAACAAGACATCACTTCAGATTAGTAGGGAAGATTTTGAAGACTTTGATTATGTTATCGGAATGGACGCTTCAAATGTTTCTGACTTACGTCAGATGTGTCCAGTAGACTGTCAAGATAAGATACACTCATTTGCATCTGAAAGTGTTCCAGATCCTTGGTATACAGGAGATTTTGAAGAAACTTATCGGCGTGTTCAAGAGGGTTGTCAAGCTTGGTTAGAACGTTTAGAAAAGGAGAGTAAAGATGGAAAATCTTAAGAATTTTTACGAGAAGTATCGTGTCTATCTAACTCGTCCACGTTTAGAGCTTTTAGCAGTAGTTGCCATTGTTTTTTGTGCTCTACTCGTCTTTTTTCTAAATATTCCCGGAAAAGGTGTTCTAAAGCTTGATAATGGAACGATTGTTTATGACGGCAGTCTTGTTCGTGGTAAAATGAATGGTCAAGGCACCATCACCTTCCAAAATGGAGACCAGTATACTGGTGGTTTCAGCAATGGAGCCTTCAACGGAAAAGGTACCTTTCAATCTAAAGAAGGATGGACCTACGAAGGTGATTTTGTAAATGGTCAGGCTGAAGGAAAAGGAAAACTAACAACAGAACAAGAAGTCGTTTATGAAGGAACATTCAAACAAGGTATCTTTCAACAAAAATAAGACCTCCTGACATGGAGGTTTTTTTACAAGAAACAAGAAAGCGCTTTCCTCTCGTTTGTTAGGTTTGTGAAATAAAAATTTTTTTGTTGTTATTTCACAATCATCTAGTTAAAAGCTGATATTATAACGTATTTGAGAGTAATTTCACAATATAGCAAAAATTCTTTGTGAAATGTTTATGAAACTGTTTACAAAACATAAAAAAAGAGTTATAATAAACTTGTGAAAAAATTAACAAAGGATAAAATCCTTAAAGGCTATGGAGGAAAATATGGCTGATAAAAAAACTGTAACACCTGAGCAAAAACAACTCGCTGCTGAAAAGCATGTAGACGGACTAGTACAAAAAGCTTTGGTTGCGCTTGATGAAATGCGCAAGTTGAACCAAGAACAAGTTGACTACATCGTAGCGAAAGCTTCAGTTGCAGCTCTTGATGCGCACGGTATCCTAGCACAACACGCAGTTGAAGAAACTGGTCGTGGTGTATTTGAAGACAAAGCGACAAAAAACCTTTTTGCCTGTGAACATGTTGTGAATAACATGCGCGGAGTTAAAACAGTTGGAGTTATCGAAGATGATCCAATTACAGGCTTGACGAAGATTGCTGAACCTGTTGGTGTCATCTGTGGTGTCACTCCAACAACCAACCCAACTTCAACAGCGATTTTCAAATCACTGATTGCTTTGAAAACACGTAATCCAATCGTGTTTGCCTTCCACCCATCAGCTCAAGAATCATCAGCTCACGCAGCACAAATCGTTCGTGATGCCGCTATCGCAGCTGGAGCGCCTGAAAACTGTGTTCAATGGATTACAGAGCCATCTATGGAAGCAACTGGAGCGCTTATGAACCACGAAGGTGTTGCGACTATCCTTGCAACTGGTGGTAATGCCATGGTTAAAGCTGCTTACTCATGTGGGAAACCAGCTCTTGGGGTAGGTGCCGGAAACGTTCCTGCTTATGTAGAAAAATCAGCTGACCTTCGTCAAGCTGCCCATGACATTGTGATGTCTAAATCATTTGATAATGGTATGGTCTGTGCATCAGAGCAAGCGGTTATCATTGATAAAGAAGTGTATGATGAATTTGTAGAAGAATTCAAATCATACCATACTTACTTTGTAAACAAAAAAGAAAAAGCACTTCTTGAAGAATTCTGTTTTGGTGTGAAAGCAAACAGCAAAAACTGTGCTGGTGCTAAACTAAATGCAAATATTGTTGGTAAACCAGCTACATGGATTGCAGAACAAGCGGGATTCAGCGTTCCAGAAGGAACAAACATCTTGGCTGCAGAATGTGAGGAAGTAGGACCAAAAGAGCCACTGACTCGTGAAAAATTGTCACCAGTAATCGCTGTATTGAAAGCTGAAGATACAGAAGATGGTCTTACAAAAGCTCGTCAAATGGTTGAGTTTAACGGACTTGGTCACTCAGCAGCTATCCATACAAAAGACGAAGAGCTTGCTAAACGCTTTGGTACAGAAATCAAAGCTATGCGTATTATCTGGAACTCTCCATCTACTTTCGGTGGTATCGGTGACGTTTACAATGCCTTCATCCCATCATTGACACTTGGATGTGGTTCATACGGACGTAACTCTGTTGGTGATAACGTGAGCGCTATTAACCTCCTAAACATCAAGAAAGTAGGGAAACGTAGAAATAATATGCAATGGTTTAAAGTTCCTTCAAAAATTTACTTCGAACGCAATTCTATCCAATACCTTCAAACATGTGAAGATATTGAACGCGTTCTGATTGTTACAGACAAATCTATCGAAAAACTCGGTTTCGTTCAACGTGTTATCGATCAATTGAACGCACGTAGCAACCGTGTAACTATCCAAGTCTTCTCAGATGTTGAACCAGATCCAGACATCACAACTGTAGAACGTGGTGCTGAGGTGATGAAAGCATTCGAACCAGACACAATCATTGCTCTTGGTGGTGGTTCTCCAATGGACGCGGCCAAAGTAATGTGGCTCTTCTACGAACAACCAGAAATTGACTTCCGTGACTTGGTTCAAAAATTCATGGATATCCGTAAACGCGCCTTTCGCTTCCCATCACTTGGTAAGAAAGCGAAGTACATCGGTATCCCAACAACTTCAGGTACTGGTTCAGAAGTAACACCATTTGCCGTTATCTCTGATAAGAAAAACAACCGCAAATACCCATTGGCTGACTACTCATTGACACCGACTATTGCCATTGTTGACCCTGCTTTGGTTGAATCAGTTCCAGACTTTATCGCTGCTGATACAGGTATGGACGTCTTGACACACGCGACTGAAGCCTATACTTCAAACTTTGCTAACGACTATACAGACGGTATTGCGCTTCAAACAATCAAACTTGTCTTTGAATGGTTGGAAAAATCTGTTAAGACAGCTGACCCAGAAGCTCGTGAGAAAATGCACAATGCGTCTACAATGGCTGGTATGGCCTTCGCCAATGCCTTCCTTGGTATGAGCCACTCAATGGCTCACAAGATTGGTGGTGTTCACCACACTGTTCACGGACGTACAAATGCTATCTTGCTTCCATACGTTATCCGTTACAACGGAACTCGTCCATCTAAGACTACTACATGGCCTAAATACAACTACTGGAAAGCTGATGAGAAATTCCAAGACATCGCGAAAATGCTTGGCTTGCCTCACTCAACTCCAGAAGAAGCAGTTGAAGCATACGCTAAAGCTGTTTACGAACTTGGTGTTGCAGTAGGTATCAAGATGAACTTCAAGGATCAAGGAATTGATGAAAAAGCTTGGAAAGACAGCTTGCATGAAATTGCCTTGCTTGCTTATGAAGATCAATGTTCACCTGCTAACCCACGCTTGCCAATGGTAGCTGACATGGAAGAAATTATGGCAGATGCTTACTATGGCTATGCAGAACGTCCAGGACGCCGCAAATAATTGTTTATCAGCCTAGAGGCAGGAGAAATCCTGTCTCTTTTTTTGTAATTCTATTTGAAAAATGGTATAATCATCGCATATATTTGTTTGAAAATCAAATCTTTTATAATCATGCGAGGAGCAAATGAACAAGATAAATGACTTAGGGGATAAAGTGCGACTTTTAAGAGAGGAGAAAGGACTTAGTCGTCCAGTTTTTTGCGGGGATGAGTCTGAATTATCAGTCCGTCAGCTGGTGCGGATAGAAAAAGGAGAGTTTCGCCCGACAATAAAAACACTAGAATATATTGCAGAACGATTAGAAATTCCGTCCTACGTCTTGATGCCAGATTATAAGGAATTACCGAAGCGTTACCAAGAATTAAAGTACTTTCTTTTACATCATCCTGATTATGGAGACAAGGAGTTGCAGGAGCAGAAGGAAGAATATTTTGATGAGATTTTTGAATGTTTTTATGATGATTTGCCACGTGATGAGAAAGTGCTAGTGGATTGTCTTCAAGCAATAGATGAAGTGAGAGTGACTAGTAATTCCTTATACGGAAGTGGTGTGATTGAGGACGGTCTTCAAGACTTACTATTCAGAGATGTATATAAAGCCGAGGACTTGTTGAAACTGAGACTGTATTTCAACTGTCAGTTAATGGATGGTTTAAATATGGGTGAGATAAAAGAATCTGAGTATGAAACCATTCTTTGTTTTCATGACAAACTAAGTTCTCAGGTTGATAAGATAGAGTTCGATTGTTTGGACTTGCTTAGAGATTCCTTGTTAGCTTCTTTAGCTTGTATAGAAATTATGGGGCTGTTTCATTATTTTAAGAGGGCAGCCGAGACCTTAAATAAAATAGGGCAAAAAACACGAGATTTTCAAAAACAACCGATTGTCTTGATGGTGGAGTGGAAATATTATATTCAGACGGATTATGAAACAGCCAAACAAAAGTATGAAGAAGCAAAAATGATGGCGAGGATGTTTGGCAATGAGAAGTTAATCGTTAGTTTAGATAAGGAATGGAGCGAAGACTTAGAAAGGTATTGTTAAATGCTTTATAGGAGTGATATTTCTGTTATAGGGAATGTCTCTTTTTTTGTAATTCTATTTGAAAAATGGTATAATAATCTCATATATTTGTTTGGAAATCAAATCTTTTATAATCATGCGAGGGGCAAGTGAACAAGATAAATGAGTTAGGGGATAAAGTGCGACTTTTAAGAGAGGAGAAAGGACTTAGTCGTCCAGTTTTTTGCGGGGATGAGTCCGAATTATCAGTCCGTCAGCTGGTGCGGATAGAAAAAGGAGAATTTCGCCCGACGATAAAAACACTAGAATATATTGCAGATAGATTAGAAATTCCATCCTACGTCTTGATGCCAGATTATAAGGAACTGCCTAAACGCTACCAAGAATTAAAGTACTTTCTTTTACATCACCCTGACTATGGAGACAAGGAGTTGCAAGAACAAAAGGAAGAATATTTTGATGAGATTTTTGAGTGTTTTTATGATGACCTGCCCCGTGATGAGAAGATGATAGTGGACTGCCTTCAGGCAATAGATGCAGTGAGAGCGACTAGTAATTCTTTATACGGAAGTGGTGTGATTGAGGACAGTCTTCAAGACTTACTATCCAGAGATGTATATAAGGCTGAGGAATTGTTGAAATTGAGACTGTATTTTCTTTGTCAGTTAATGGATGGTTTAAACGAGGGTGAGATAAAAAAGTCTGAGCATGAAACTATTCTTTATTTTCATGACAA
>NZ_PNGD01000012.1:0-12171 GCF_002871495.1 Streptococcus sp. UMB0029 | reverse complement strand
GAAGCAAAAATGATGGCAAGGATGTTTGGCAATGAGAAGTTACTCGTTAGTTTAGATAATGAATGGGCCGAGGATCTAGAAAGATATCGTTAAAGAGTTTATAGGAGTGACATTTCTGTCATTGGAGAAATGTCACTTTTTGTACATTTTTTTGATAAAATGTTATAATAAATGCATATGTTTGTTTGGTTATCAAAGTTTTTGGAATGATCCTAGAGGTAAAGAGAAGTGAATGAATTAGGAGAGAAGGTACGAATCCTTAGAGAGGAGAAAGGACTTAGTCGTCCAGTTTTTTGCGGGGATGAGTCTGAATTATCAGTCCGTCAGCTGGTGCGGATAGAAAAAGGAGAGTTTCGCCCGACAATAAAAACACTAGAATATATTGCAGAACGATTAGAAATTCCGTCCTACGTCTTGATGCCAGATTATAAGGAATTACCGAAGCGTTACCAAGAATTAAAGTACTTTCTTTTACATCATCCTGACTATGGAGACGAGGAGTTGCAGGAACAAAAGGAAGAATATTTCGATGAGATTTTTGAGAATTTTTATGATGATTTGCCACGTGATGAGAAGATGATAGTGGATTGCCTTCAGGCAATAGATGAGGTGAGAGCGACGGATAATGAACAGTATGGAATAGCGCTTTTAGATGAATCTTTTGAGGAACTATGGAATCAAAGAGAGTTTTCCTTTTCAGATCTTTTAAAAATTAGATTGTATTTTTTATGTAGTTATTTAGAAAATATAAAAAAAGGACAGTTATCTATTAGCGAACAGCAGAAACTTCAATTAATGTTTCAAAAAGTGTGTAATAACGTAGAAAATAGCGGTACAGACGATTTATTTCTTGTTCGTGATGTGTTATTTGCAGGGCTAGGCAGTTGTGAATTATTGAATGATTTAGAGTTATTTAAGTTAGCTGTGGAAAAACTGAATTGGATTTCTGAAAAAACACGAGATTTTCAAAAGCAACCGATTGTCTTGATGGTAGAATGGAAGTATTATATTCAGACTGATTATGATACGGCAAAACAAAAGTATGAAGAAGCAAAAATGATGGCGAGGATGTTTGGTAATGAGCAGTTAATCGTTAGTTTAGATAAGGAATGGACTGAGGATAATAAAAGATTCTGAGAAAAACTTGATTTCAGGAGCAAATGAAGTAAATGTTTTCACAATAAAAGGCATAATATCAGTTATACAAAAACTTTGATATTATGCCTTTTATTATGGAAAGACGTTTTAAATGTTAGCTTTGAATTAATTTTTTGTCTAGTCTAATTTATATTATATTTTGAGAAATGTGATATTTTTGAATACTAGTTTAGATAGCTTTTTACTATAATTTTACCAGTTTAAATAAAATAGTGACATTTCTGTCATTGGAGAATTTTTTATAAACTGATATAATCCAATGTGTAAGCAAGAAGTTTACTAATTTTTGTTTACTTGAAAAGTTATTGAATAATGTAATTTATCATTAACTTCATATATAAAAAAGGAGGTAGTCAAAGACGATTCAGTTTTTTTCACTTTTAGGAACTTTGCTTTGGTGGAAGTAGACAATCGTTGCTATTTTTATGAAGGTGAGAAGCATGCTAGAATTTGAACGAATAAATAATGTTTTATTGACTGGCATGTCAGAAGTTGGAGATGTACTGCTCATTCGACAAACGCTATCAACTCTTCTTCAAGTAGAAATAAGAGTTAACGGCTATTTATTGGATTTGATTACAATAAAACCCCAGATATTAAAAGTCTATCCATTAGTCGGTATAGCAAATAATGCACTTATTATTGTACGAGAAGTAAATGAGGGACTTGATATGACGTTGGAGTGTAATAGAACATTTAGAGATTTTGATTTTTTTAGAAAATTAAAATAGAAATTTAAAAAGGAGAAATAAAATATGTGGCGTTGGGTATGGAAAATAGTAAAATGGATTTTGATTAATTTAATGTGGACAGCTATTTGGGGCTGGGTTCAACAATGGTTTAGTAAATAGGAGGAAGTATTATGTGGCGTTGGGTATTAAAAATTATCAAATGGGTTCTTATTGATTGGGTTTTAACAGCAATTTGGGATTGGGTTAAACAGTGGTTCTAGTTTTAGAAGTTAATAGAACAGAGTTGATTTCTTACATAAAATATTAGTAAGATTAGAAATTAATATAAAAAAATAATTGATAGTTATGTCTCGGTTTGAAAATGGGCATTCTCAAAAAGATTATAGACATAACTATCAACTATTTTAATTATAATATAAAAGGGGAAAAAATGAAAGTAGAGAACATTTCGTATAAGATAAATAGTCAGATACTGTTTAACAATATTTCTTTTGATACTTCAAATTCAGGACTTACACTGATTACTGGAAAGAATGGCTCAGGAAAATCGACGTTATTAAAAGTATTGTTAGGAATTGTTCACCCATCTTCTGGTTCATTGATTTCTAATGAAAAGATTAGCTATGTTCCAGATTCTTCGGACAACTATTTCATCGGCTTATCTCCTAATTTATTATTCGAATTTTTGAAAAAACAATTTTTTATTGAAACAAATTTGTTCAATAGAAGATTAAAAGAACTACGAGAGCAATTTTATTTGAATGAAAAATTGATGACACAAACCATTCAATCACTATCATTAGGAGAAAAGAAAAAAGTAATGCTTATAGCAGCGTTTTTATTGGATTCAGATTTATATATTATGGATGAACCTTTATCAGGTTTAGACAAAATTTCGGTTGAAAATCTGCTTCAATTGATGGAGCAAAAGATAAATGTAGGTAAACACTTCATTATTGTAAGTCATGAGAGGCAAGAAATTTTACCGACAGTTGATCAGATTATTTCTTTGTAGAGGAAAGTTATATGGAAAAGTTTTATTATTCTATTGCTCTATTATTCCTATCTCGACAGGGATATTGGAATGATTCGGATAATGTCAAGGAGTTATCGCTGCTTCAATTGACCTACAAATATTTTTTATCATCTATTGGTTTGATTTTCATATTTTATCTTGCTAAACAAGAAGTTTATAAGCTATTAAGTGAAAATCAAATTTGGGGTATCCTATCATACTTTGAATTAGCAACAATACTTGCTCCTGCAATTTTGTTATTAGGAATAATTTATGAAAATATTTATGTTTTAAAAACTAAAACAGAGAGTACAATGAGGATATTTTTCAATATTACAGGGAGAGAATTTTGGAATATAGTATTTTTTAAGAATTTAATTCTAGTTTCTCCTATCTTAGTGGTTATTTTTTTCTATAATATTTTTTTAGGACTATTTTCGTGTTTACTTATTTTTTTACTTAATAGTATATTTTTAATACCGAAAATCAGGCATGTTAGGCCGAGATTTAAAAAATCCTTCAGTATGTCCTATTTATTGTCTATCGTTGATGGTTTGACAGTCTTTAAAGCGATGACTATACCTGTATTTTCAACTTTTATGTTTATGTTCATGTGGTTGGTTTTTCCAGATTTTTTAGGAATTGATACTTCGAATAAAGCAATGATATTGAATACTGCTTTATTTTCAGGGACAGTATTTTTTAGCAATAAAGGGATAAATTTTTATTTTCTTTCTTTAAATAGGGATTTTCCTTATTTGAAAGCTGTGGGGATCAATCTTAATAATTTTATTAAAAAAAGAATTTGGTCTTTAAATATTATTAGTATCTTAGTTCCTGCGACCTCACTATTTTTCTTTTTAAATTATCTGGGGTATGATTTTATAGATATTTTCTTATTTCTTTTCGGAGTTTCTCTAGCATACTTTCTATGCCAAGGAATACAAATGATAGAGGTATTACTATTTCGAGAATATCATTTTCGAGATGCGAAAGAACTAGAAGCTTTTTCACTCCCTTTAAAAACTAGAGTGATAATGTATATAATTCGTTTTCTACCAATTCTAGTCTGTATTTTGGTTAACCAAATAAGAATATTCGGTTTTTTGACTCAGATTTTATTAAATATAGTTTATATTAGTATTGTTTATTTTAGTTTGTATCGCTACACGATATCACAAGTGATTAAAGGAGATAATCATGTCCATTTTATCCATTAAAAATATTTCAAAATTTTACGCCTTGGACGGTAAACATCAAGAGCAGGCTTTAAAGAATATTAACCTGCAGATTGCAAAAGGTAAAATTACAGCGATTTACGGTCCATCAGGCTGTGGCAAAACCAGTTTACTAAATATCATTAGCGGTTTAGATAGACAATATGAAGGAGATTTAGAGTTTAAAGGGGAATCCCTCCGTGACTTATCAGAGATTGAACTAACTCAATTTCGTAAAGATAAGATTGGATTTGTGTTTCAAAACTTTAACCTCATTCCTCATCAGTCTGTCTTGGACAATGTCAAGCTACCTCTCTATGTCAAAGATTTATCTGACAGGGAGATGACAATGATTGCAAAGGAGCAATTAAGTAACTTGGGCATGGAGCCTTTTATGGCTAAAAATGTTAAACAACTTTCTGGTGGTCAAAAGCAACGTGTAGCAATCGCGCGTGCACTGGTAAATCAGCCAGATCTGATTGTAGCAGATGAGCCAACGGGTTCGCTGGATTCTCAATCCCAAGAAATGGTATTGGAAGTGTTTAAAAAATTAGCCCAAACAGGGAAAACAGTATTGATCGTAACCCATAATCCAGAGGTTGCTGAATATGCAGATGTGATTATCAAAATGAAGGATGGTGAAGTCGTTGAAGAAGTCAAAAAATAAAGGATTATCATTGAAAAACAAATTCAAACTTTCTTTAAATAACTTTCTGGAAAGAAAGTGGCGTAACCTATTGATTGCGCTAGCAACCTCAATCGGTTTTGTAGGAGTCTTAATTTCTTTCGGCTTGGGAAATGCTTTGATTTCGATGATTGATGAAAATACGAATGGAGGTCAAATTCCTTCTCAAGTTCAGATTGCTTTAAATACAGAAAATGCTGGACGAGGCTTTTTGAACCAAGACGATAAGAACTATATCACGGATACAGTTGGGAAAGAAGCTATTAAATATTTGGAGAGTCCTTTTGGGATGACCATGTCAAATATTACTATAGATGGGCAAGAAATGGATCTGAGTCAAACGATGCCTTCTTATGCTCAAGTAGTGAGTCTCTATGAGGATACAAGTATTTCTGTTAGTAGTAATGAGGCGGACAAAGTATTAGCTGGCTCCCTCTATAGTGATGCAAATGAACAGGGGTTGACGATTCCAAGTAGTTTACTAAAAAGTTGGAATGAACAGACAGGAAAAAATCTGACAGCTAATGATGTTATTGGCAAATCAGTTTCAGCAAGTATTGTAGAAAATGCTGCCGAAGCTAGCAAGACTGCTCAATTTCAAACAAAGATTGTGCGTGTGATCAATGATGAAGATGACATGGAGAACAGCAACAGTTTTATGCCCTCTAATCAAATGGAAACAATTTTGAAAGAAGCTGGATTTACAAAAGCTGTATCTTATTTTATCTTGGAACTCAAAGATCCATCACAGACAAAAGCGGTAACAGAAGAATTACAGAAAAATAAGAAGTATACTGTTCTTTCTCAACAGAAGGTTCTTGATATTGTGATTACTTTTATTCGTGTCATTCAGGGATTGTTGATTGTGCTTTCATCACAAGCTATTGTGGTAGCAGCGGTCATGATTGGTATCATCATTTACATCAATATCATCCAACGTTCTAAGGAAATAGGTGTCATGAAGGCAGTTGGCTATCAAAATCGTGATGTCAAAGGGATTTTTATTTACGAGGCTATCTGGATTGTAGGAATCGCCTTGCTGCTGGCATTTTTGGTTGCACAAGGGGTGGGAAGTTTGGCGAATGTGGTTGTAAATCACTTTTACCCATCCATTACTAAGGTTTTTGAATTAAATCTTTTATCTGTTTTAGGAACTCTAACTTTCGCTCTATTACTTGGTTATGTCTCAGCCTACTTCCCAGCACGTAAAATTAGTAAAATGGATCCTGTAGAATCGCTACGATATGAATAGTAAGGGAATTCTTGATTTATAGCCTTAAAAAGAAACTAACATAGAAAAACAATGCCCGTACTTGCAATTAAACTTAAATAGTTATATAATAGGTTTGTTGAAAGGTGATTTGTAGTGATTCAAGTTACTCTTTTCACAATAAAAATTTCATGATTTTCATAAGGAGGAAATCACTAATGGTAGTTAAAGTTGGTATTAACGGTTTCGGACGTATCGGTCGTCTTGCTTTCCGTCGTATCCAAAACGTAGAAGGTGTTGAAGTTACACGCATCAACGACCTTACAGATCCAGTTATGCTTGCACACTTGTTGAAATACGACACAACTCAAGGTCGTTTCGACGGTACTGTTGAAGTTAAAGAAGGTGGATTCGAAGTTAACGGTAAATTCGTTAAAGTTTCTGCTGAACGTGATCCAGAACAAATCGACTGGGCTACTGACGGTGTAGAAATCGTTCTTGAAGCTACTGGTTTCTTTGCTAAGAAAGAAGCAGCTGAAAAACACCTTAAAGGTGGAGCTAAAAAAGTTGTTATCACTGCTCCTGGTGGAAACGACGTTAAAACAGTTGTATTCAACACTAACCACGACGTTCTTGACGGTACTGAAACAGTTATCTCAGGTGCTTCATGTACTACAAACTGCTTGGCTCCAATGGCTAAAGCTCTTCAAGACAACTTTGGTGTTGTAGAAGGATTGATGACTACTATCCACGCTTACACTGGTGACCAAATGATTCTTGACGGACCACACCGTGGTGGTGACCTTCGCCGTGCTCGTGCTGGTGCTGTAAACATCGTTCCTAACTCAACTGGTGCTGCAAAAGCTATCGGTCTTGTAATCCCAGAATTGAATGGTAAATTGGACGGAGCCGCTCAACGTGTTCCTGTTCCAGCAGGTTCTGTAACTGAGTTGGTAGCAGTTCTTGAAAAGAACGTTACTGTTGACGAAGTGAACGCAGCTATGAAAGCAGCTTCAAACGAATCATACGGATACACTGAAGATCCAATCGTATCTTCAGATATCCTAGGTATGTCTTACGGTTCATTGTTTGACGCAACTCAAACTAAAGTTCTTGACGTTGACGGTAAACAATTGGTTAAAGTTGTATCATGGTACGACAACGAAATGTCATACACTGCACAACTTGTTCGTACTCTTGAATACTTCGCAAAAATCGCTAAATAATTCATGAGTCGATAAAAAGCAAGGCCTCTTGGTCTTGCTTTTCTTATATGGAAAAATGGATGACACGACAATCATCCATTCTTTTTTAACTCTTTTTCAAAAGTATTAGAAAGGGTAGTGAAAGTTAGCTTCTCTAAAGTAAGCGGATGGGTAAAGGAAAGTCGAAAGGCGTGGAGCATAAGGCGACTTGATTTTCCTTTGCTATTATAGAGAGGGTCGCCTAGGATAGGGAAGTTATGATGAGAAAGATGCACACGAATCTGATGGGTTCGCCCTGTCTTTAGTTTGCAACGGACAAGAGCTGTTTTGTTTGAAAATTTCTTTAATCTGCTTACATGCGTTTCAGCATATTGCCCATTTTTTGCATCAATTATTCTTTTTCTACGATCATGACGATCACGTCCGATTTTGTCTCTGAAAACAAGCTCTTTGTTGCTGATATTTCCATCAACAAGGGCCCAATATTCCCTAGAAATCTCTTTTTTCTCCAATAAGCGGTTGAGAATAGGTAGGATAAAAGGATTTTTAGCGAAGAGAACTAAACCACTGGTTTCCATGTCCAGACGATGAACGACATAGCAAGTTTGGCCAACATAGGCACTGATATGGTTAAGAAGGGCGATTTCATTTGGTTGGTTACCGTGGGTTTTCATACCCTCTGGTTTGTTTACAATAACTAAGTGTTGATCTTGATAAACCTCTTGAACGAGGTCAGGATTGCCCCAAGGGATTTCTTTTTCGGGATAATCTTCCTTGTCAAAAGTTAACTGGCAAATATCTCCAGGATTCACCTCCTCGTTCCAGCGAACTTCCCGTTGATTAATCAAAATGTGTTTCTTGATTCTCAAAAAATGCCGGATTTTTCTAGGGATGAGGAGTTGTTCCTCAAGTAATTGCTTTACCGTCATTTGAGGTAGAGAGTCTGGTAATGTAAATGTGAATTGCATACAGATATTGTAACAAAAAAAGCCTTATTTGGATAGGAAATAGCTAAATTCTTGTCTTCCTATGATGAAGATGATAAAATAAACGCATGAAATTAGATAAATTATTTGAGAAATTTCTTTCTCTTTTTAAAAAAGAAACAAGTGAACTAGAGGAAACTGATTCTACTAGCTTGCGTCGTTCTCGCAGTGATCGAAAAAAATTAGCCCAAATAGGTCCGATTCGGAAATTCTGGCGTCGCTATCATCTAACAAAGATTGTCCTTATACTAGGTTTGAGTGCAGGCTTGCTAGTCGGAACCTATTTGTTTGCTGTAGCTAAGTCAACCAATGTCAATGATTTGCAAAACGCCTTGAAAACTCGGACTCTCATTTTTGACCGTGAAGAAAAAGAGGCTGGTGCCTTATCTGGTCAAAAAGGAACCTATGTTGAACTGACTGATATCAGTAAAAACTTGCAGAATGCCGTTATTGCGACAGAAGACCGTTCCTTCTATAAAAATGACGGAATTAACTATGGTCGTTTCTTATTGGCGATTGTCACTGCTGGTCGTTCAGGCGGTGGTTCTACTATTACCCAACAGCTGGCTAAAAACGCCTATCTGTCGCAGGATCAAACTGTTGAGAGAAAAGCGAAAGAATTTTTCCTTGCTTTAGAATTAACAAAAAAATATAGTAAGGATCAGATCTTAACCATGTACCTTAACAACGCTTATTTTGGAAATGGTGTGTGGGGTGTAGAAGATGCGAGTAAGAAATACTTTGGAGTTTCTGCGTCAGAAGTGAGTTTGAATCAAGCTGCGACTCTGGCAGGGATGCTCAAGGGGCCGGAACTGTATAATCCTTTAAATTCTGTAGAGGATTCTACCAATCGTCGCGATACTGTTTTGCAAAATATGGTTGCAGCGGGTTATATTGATAAAAATCAAGAAACCGAAGCTGCAGGAGTTAATATGACCTCGCAATTGCAAGATAAGTATGAAGGAAAAATTTCAGATTACCGTTACCCTTCTTATTTTGATGCGGTGGTTAATGAAGCTGTTTCTAAGTATAATCTAACAGAGGAAGAAATCGTCAATAATGGCTACCGCATTTACACAGAGCTGGACCAAAATTACCAAGCAAATATGCAGGTTGTTTATGAAAACACATCGCTATTTCCGAGGGCAGAGGATGGAACATTTGCTCAATCAGGAAGTGTAGCTCTCGAACCGAAAACAGGTGGAGTTCGTGGAGTTGTCGGTCAGGTTGCTGACAATGATAAAACTGGATTCCGGAATTTCAACTATGCAACTCAATCAAAGCGTAGCCCTGGTTCTACAATTAAGCCTTTAGTTGTTTATACGCCGGCAGTTGAGGCAGGTTGGGCTTTGAACAAACAGTTGGATAACCATACGATGCAGTATGACAGCTATAAGGTTGATAACTATGCAGGGATCAAAACGAGTCGAGAAGTTCCTATGTATCAAGCCTTGGCAGAATCGCTTAATCTACCTGCTGTTGCTACTGTTAATGATTTGGGTGTTGATAAGGCTTTTGAGTCAGGAGAAAAATTTGGACTCAACATGGAAAAGGTCGACCGTGTTCTTGGTGTCGCCTTGGGAAGTGGTGTCGAAACCAATCCTCTGCAAATGGCTCAAGCATATGCTGCCTTTGCAAATGAAGGTTTAATGCCGGAAGCTCATTTTATTAGTAGAATTGAAAATGCTAGCGGGCAGATTATTGCAAGCCATAAAAATTCACAAAAAAGGGTGATTGATAAGTCTGTAGCTGACAAGATGACTAGTATGATGTTAGGAACATTCACCAACGGAACGGGAATTAGTTCGTCGCCTGCAGACTATGTCATGGCAGGGAAAACTGGTACAACTGAAGCAGTTTTTAATCCTGAATATACAAGTGACCAGTGGGTAATTGGCTATACTCCGGATGTAGTGATTAGTCACTGGCTTGGTTTTCCGACCACTGATGAAAATCACTATCTAGCAGGATCTACTTCAAATGGTGCAGCTCATGTCTTTAGGAATATTGCAAATACCATTTTACCTTATACACCAGGAAGTACCTTTACAGTTGAAAATGCTTATAAGCAAAATGGAATTGCACCAGCTAACACAAAAAGACAAGTACAAACCAATGATAATAGCCAGACAGATGATAATTTGTCTGATATTCGAGGACGTGCGCAAAGTCTAGTAGATGAGGCTAGTCGGGCTATCTCGGATGCCAAGATTAAGGAAAAGGCTCAAACAATCTGGGATTCGGTAGTCAATCTATTTCGCTAAGATGCTTGTCAAAGCCTAGCTTTCTTGTTATAATAGATAGGATGGAGGCGTTATGGCACTAAAAAAAGCAAGCCTAGCTTGTACGGTTTGTGGTTCGAGAAACTATTCAATCAAGATCAGTGGAAACCCCAAGCCTACACGACTAGAAGTAAATAAATTTTGTAAGCATTGTGGTAAGTACACTACACACAGAGAAACGAGATAGGAGAGAGCGATGCGTTTTATTGGAGATATTTTTAGACTTCTTAAAGACACAACATGGCCAACTCGCAAGGAAAGCTGGAGAGATTTTCGTTCTATCATGGAATACACAGTTTTCTTTGTAGTAATTATTTACATTTTTGACCAGTTGATTGTTTCAGGTTTGATTCGATTTATTAACATTTTTTAGAAGAGTAGTGAAAGTACACTAAAAATCTTCTATTTATGAAAGGAAATATCATGGATAGTTTTGATAAAGGGTGGTTTGTTTTACAAACTTATTCTGGTTATGAAAATAAGGTAAAAGAAAATCTATTACAACGTGCACAAACCTACAATATGTTGGATAATATTCTACGCGTTGAAATTCCAACACAAACAGTGCAAGTTGAAAAAAATGGAAAGAGAAAAGAAATAGAAGAAAATCGCTTTCCAGGTTATGTTCTTGTAGAAATGGTCATGACAGATGAAGCTTGGTTTGTTGTTCGAAACACGCCAAATGTTACAGGGTTTGTCGGATCACACGGGAACAGATCAAAACCAACTCCATTATTGGAACAAGAAATTCGTGACATTTTGGTATCTATGGGACAAACTGTTCAAGAATTTGATTTCGATGTTGAGGTTGGCCAAACTGTACGTATTATTGATGGTGCTTTTGCAGACTACACTGGTAAGATTACAGAAATTGATAATAACAAAGTGAAAATGATTATCTCTATGTTTGGTAATGACACAGTTGCAGAAGTAAACCTAAACCAAATTGCAGAATTGTAACCCAAAGAGAGGCTTGTCCTCTCTTTTTTGTGCAGTTGAGGCGGTAAAGGGGACAGAATAGGCGAAATGGCCCTAATTAGCTTTTTTATTTGTTAAACTGTATCTAGAAAGGGGAAGATTATGCTTAAAGAATTGTATGAAGAAGTCCAAGGTATTGTATACAAGTGTAGAAATGAATATTACCTTCATTTGTGGGAGTTATCGGACTGGGATCAAGAGGGTATGATTTGCTTGCATGAATTAATTAGTAAAGAAGAAGGAATAGTAGAAGATATCCCTCGTTTAAGGAAATATTTCAAAACCAAGTTTCGTAATCGAATTCTAGACTATCTCCGTAAGCAAGAAAGCCAGAAGCGAAGATATGATAAAGAAGCATATGAAGAAGTGGGCGAGATTAGTCATCGTATAAGCGAGGGAGGTCTCTGGCTGGATGACTATTATCTCTTTCATGAAACGCTAAGAGATTATAGAAGGAAACAAAGTAAAGAGCAACAAGAAGAGTTAGAACGCGTCTTAAGACATGAACGCTTCCGAGGACGTCAAAGAGTACTAAGAGACTTACGTATTGTGTTTAAAGAGTTTGATATCCGTAGCCATTAGGAAGTCATGCAAAAAAATTGAAAAAAATTAGAAAAAGGTGTTGACAAGTCTGAAAAAGTCGGTATAATAGTAAGAGTTGAAAATAACAACTCTGGTCCGTTGGTCAAGGGGTTAAGACACCGCCTTTTCACGGCGGTAACACGGGTTCGAATCCCGTACGG
>NZ_PNGD01000011.1:34742-86823 GCF_002871495.1 Streptococcus sp. UMB0029 | reverse complement strand
TTTTCATTATAGATCTTATGGGACTTTTTTTCTACAACAAAATAGGCTCCATAATATCCATAGGGGATTTACCCACTACAAATATTATAGAGCCGGTTTTTCTTATCTATCATAACATACTCCAAAATGGCATCGGTTCTTGATAGGCTTTTGGAAAGTCTCTTTTCAAGCTTTGGCAGATACGATAGGAAGGGATAAGATGTCCTAGGATGAGGAGACTTCCCTGAAGGAAAAGTGGGACACCACTTAAAAACACCAAGGAGAGAATTATCAGGATATCACATAGGAGAATTTGTAAGGCAAAACGCCAGAATTTCGGTCTAATCTGGGAATAGAGGTGACTAAAGTGGTCACAAAGTTGGTTGGACAGATAGGTCAATAGCACAGGATGAAAGAAAATGAGCCAACCGCTATAAATCAAAATCCAATCCCAAGTAAGTCCCTCTTTAAATGTCAAAAATGCCAGCATGATTCCATCAATGACAAGGAGTTGAATGGTTTTGATGGAGATGATTTTTTTCATGCTAAAACCTCCTTTTCCTTAGAGACATTCCCACAAAGAGATATGTTTGTTTTAAAAGTCTAGATAGTTTTCTCTTAGGTAGTCCGCCGTCCTATAATATAAAGTAGAATGACAAGCAGTGATGATTGGCATAAGAGAGGCAAAACGCTGAGAACTAGCGAAGGCTAAAAGGGCAAAAAATAGAAAATCAATGGAGAGAACCCCTAAATAGTAGAAGCGAATCTTTTTATTGATTTGAGGATAAATCTCAGCGAATTGATGTTTGAGTCGGTTGACCAAGCGAAACAGCAGGAGTCCCTGAGCAAGGAGGAAAATAAAACCAGTAAGCAAGAGCCAGTCGAAAACTGTCTCGGATCTAGTGGTAAAAAATGCAAATAGTAGCAAATCAATGATTGCAATTGCTACAAAATGGATTCTAAAGAGTTTTTTCATAAGACGACCTCCCTCTTTTATCTAGCTTCATTCTACTCCAAAAGAATGGGAGTTACAAGTAAAATGATAAAAAATTTTAGTAAGGAGATTCTGTTAGATTTCTTTATTTGATTTCCTTCTTATTGTTCCACTTCTTCATCATTCCAGACAAATAAAGCTCCGATTGCATTGAGGATATAAAAGATGTATTTACCGATATTGGCAAAGTTTCCTTGAATGCCAGCCTTTGTCAGCTGAACGAAATTATAAATCAACCAAAAGCCCCACTGAGTTGTTAGTTTCAATGCGTTCAAAGCATTGGCAATGAGGGACAGTGCAAAGGCAATAGTTGTTACGTAGGCAAGGAGATTCATCTTTCCTCCATAGCCGATATAGTTGGTCACAAAGGCAAAGAGGAAGGCGATGATGGAAATGGTGATGGCCGCCAATTTCACCTGTTTTTGGCTCATTTGGTTGGGTCTGCCTTCTTGCGAAGCTTCCCATTTCTTAATAGCAAAGCTATAAATGAGGAAGGTGACGGGATAGGTAATGATGGCCGCCTTATTTCCAAGGATATAATCAATGGTACCAGACAAAATCGTATTGATAATGCCAAAGTAATTTCCCCATTTGCTTAATTTTCCCGTGAAACGAGTGGACAACATGGAAATCCCAACGTTAGTTACGGAAATCAATCCAAAGGGGACAAGGGCAGTCCATGGTCCCCAGTTTACAAATTTGTCGAGACGTGAGTTGAGGTAACCAGATGCAATCGCAATCCCAACGACCAAAGCAACCCCGAAGAGGTCAAACCATTTGGATGTCGCAAAAATTTTTAGTGATTTTTTCATAGGTTAAACTATCTTTCTTTTTTTTAACAAATATTCTACAACTAAATGAAAGCAAAATCAAATGATAAAAATAAAACCCTGAAAATCAAACTTTCAGGGTTGGTAGGGGACTTGAGAAATTAGTCGATTTTCTCGACATAGAGTTGTTTGGCAATGTCCATACCTATTTGTAAATCCTCTTCTTTACTGAGGATAGTGAAAGTATTGCTGAAGCCATCAAACTGCTGGACTTGGAGAGGATCACCGATGTGAAGTGAGTGCTTATCCAGATAATGGAGAATGTCAAAACTATCGTGCACACGAGTCAGGCGGTAGGCGCCAGCTTCCTTGATGTCAGCTAGTGGGAGGTTATTGATTTCAACCAGGAGTTTTCCCTTGGCAGGAATAGTTCCTCCGTGAGGACAGGTTTTGGGGAATCCAAGCAATTTTTCTAGTCTTTCCACGAAGAGGTCAGAGACAGTATGTTCCAAAACCTCAGCTTCCTCATGAATCTGGTCACTCGTATAGTCTAAATGATGAACTAGAAAAACTTCAATCAAGCGGTGTTTGCGATAGAGCTCAGAGACCAGTTTGAGCCCGAGGTCAGTCAGTAGATAGCCACATTCCTTGTCCTTGAGGATGAGATTTTCGCTCTTCATCCGTTTAATCATTTCAGTTACGGCAGGGGGAGAGACTTGCATGCGAGCCGCAATTTCTTTGTTGGTGATTTTATGCAGGTCTATGCCGATTTCATAAATACATTTTAGATAGTCTTCTTTATTCGGGGTCATTCGCTTCCTCTTGTCTAATATCTTTATCTAGTATATCAAAAAAAGCTAGATTTCTCTAGCTGTGACTTTTTATGTTATACTTATTGCAAGAGAAAAAACGAGGAGATGAATATGACAAAAATAGCTCTTCTTTCAGATATTCATGGAAATACTACAGCCTTGGAGGCTGTTTTGGCAGATACTCGACAGCTAGGAGTGGATGAATACTGGCTTTTGGGAGATATTCTTATGCCAGGAACAGGGCGTAGAAGGATTTTGGACTTGTTGGATCAACTACCGATTACAGCTAGAGTTTTGGGAAACTGGGAAGATAGTCTGTGGCACGGTGTCCGTAAGGAATTGGATAGTACTCGTCCCAGTCAACGCTATCTCTTGCGCCAGTGCCAGTATGTTTTAGAGGAAATTTCCCTAGAAGAAATTGAACTGCTCCACAATCAACCCCTCCAGATTCATCGTCAGTTTGGGGATTTGACGGTAGGAATTAGCCACCATCTGCCTGATAAGAACTGGGGGAGAGAGTTGATTCATACTGGGTCACAGGAGGATTTCGACCGCTTGGTGACCAATCCGCCTTGTGATATTGCTGTTTATGGTCATATTCATCAGCAGTTGCTTCGTTACGGTACTGGTGGGCAATTGATTGTCAATCCGGGTTCGATTGGGCAACCTTTCTTTCTAGATGCTCAGTTGCGGAAGGACTTGCGGGCCCAGTATATGATTTTGGAGTTTGATGATAAGGGTTTGGTGGATATGGATTTCCGACGGGTAGACTACGATGTGGCAGCTGAATTGCAGCTGGCTAAAGATCTTAAACTTCCCTATTTTGAGGTTTACTATGAAAGTCTGGTCAATGGGATCCACCATACTCATCATCAGGAATTTCTGAGTGAATTGGCCCAGAAAGAGGGCTATGATAGGGAATTAGATGCTTGGTTAAAAAGTGGTAATGATTGACATTACAACTAAAAAGGGTATAATAATAGAAAAAGAAGAGTAGAGGCAGGGTAGCCTCGTAAAAAGGAGAAGAGGATGCAAATTCCAAGTAGATTTACCATTGCGACTCATATGCTGATAATCATTGCCCTCAAGGGGAAGGAAAGCAAGGTGACCAGTGATTTTTTAGCTACTAGTGTCGGGGTCAATCCTGTCATTATCAGAAAGACCTTGTCCCAGTTGAAGAAGGCAGAGCTGATTTCAGTAGCGCGTGGAACAGGGGGAACAGATATTGTTAAGGATCTCAAGGACATTAGTCTTTTAGACGTTTATCAGGCGGTTGAGTGTCTTGGTAAGACAGGTCAACTCTTTAGTTTTCATGACAATCCAAATCCAAATTGTCCAGTTGGAGCTCATATTCATGATGTTTTGGATCAAAAATTGGAGAGAATCCAGCTGGCTATGGAGGCTGAACTTGGTCAGACCAGTTTAGAGCAAGTTGTGGCTGATGCAGAGAGTCAGATGAAGGAGTGAATTCTTCTTTAAAGCAAAAAGCTTATGAAAAGGCAAAAACCTTATCATAAGCTTTTTATCTATTCTTCCAGGCTTGGTAACGGGTATCAATCAATAACTGGGTAAGGCGTCCCATGGTTTCCCTTTCTTCTGGAGTGAGGGATTGCGCTTGGATAAAGAGATGATGAATGTGTTCAAGTGCCTTGAAGGAAGATAGGTCATTGATAGAAGTAATACCAGAATCAAGAATGGTGCCAAAGAAGAGGTCTAAGTAGAGCTGGAGTTCCTCGTCAGGGACTGTGGCCACCCACTCCTTGAAGGTTGTGTCTACTTGTTGACTATCACTGTTGGTCTTATCCAGTTGAACGAAGTGCTTGTCCTCAATTTGCCAACTAAAGGTATCGTGCTGGGCGATACCACCTAAGGCAGTACTGTGCACGATGATTTGCTGGTTAGGGATTTCCAGCATCATACCGATAATGGAACCTTGTGGGATGAAGACCTTGGTTCTATCCATTATCCTTTGATAGCCCTCGGTTTGTGTCAGTTCTTTATGGAGACCAGGCGCATCAAAGGTATAAACTGCTGTGATTTGATTTTGCAAGCTTTGCTCAATTTGACTAGCAGCATAGATGGCTAGATTTCCTCCCTTGGAATGCCCGGCCAGAATGACCTTCTGCTTAGGATGGTGGGCAAAAAAGTTCTTTAAATAGCGAAGGGCGTGCTTTTGAGCAGGAATTTCCTTCATATAGGTCAGGTGGAAATCTTCCTTCCAACCAATGATACTATCATCTGTCCCACGAAAGACAATCAGATAGGTATCGAGAGTGAGGCGGTAGGTCATAGCCGCAAATTGTTTTTGCAGTTCAGGGTCGATGTCGTTGATAAAATGGGAGAGTTTGCAATTTTTGAAGCGTTTGTGTCGAGCTAATTCATCCAATAATTGGAGCCGATTTTTACTGGTCAACATGTTCGATTCTCTTGGAACCTGAGGTGCCAGGTCTAAAAGTCGCTGAGAAACTGTAGAGACCAGATTATCAAAGGAGAGATAGGTGATTTCTGTTAAGGCTAGAATATCTAATTCATTCAAAGGAAGGTCGTAAAAGGAATCGTGTGCGACATCTTTCAGATAATCAAAAATATTGGCCATAAGAACTCCTTTCTGTTTATTTATCTTATCAGATTTCCCTCAAATTAGCTAGTAGGATTGCCTCACTATGTTGGCTAAAAACAAGCTATGTCAAATTCAGTTTCAGACCTTCGAGCATGGAAAAATCTGTTATAATAATAGAAAAGGAGGAGCGCATGCACAAGATTTTACTAGTAGAAGATGATCAAGTTATTCGTCAACAGGTCGGGAAAATGCTCTCTGAATGGGGATTTGAAGTGGTTCTGGTAGAAGACTTTATGGAAGTTTTGAGTCTTTTTGTCCAGTCGGAGCCTCATCTGGTCCTCATGGATATTGGTTTGCCCTTGTTTAATGGTTATCACTGGTGTCAGGAAATTCGCAAGATTTCCAAGGTCCCCATCATGTTTCTGTCTTCGAGAGACCAGGCTATGGATATTGTCATGGCAATCAATATGGGGGCGGATGACTTTGTGACCAAGCCTTTTGACCAGCAGGTTCTTCTAGCCAAGGTTCAGGGCTTGTTGCGTCGTTCCTATGAGTTTGGGCGTGACGAGAGTTTACTGGAATATGCTGGTGTTATCCTCAATACCAAATCAATGGATTTACATTATCAAGGGCAAGTCTTGAATTTGACCAAGAATGAGTTTCAGATTTTACGCGTTTTGTTTGAGCATGCAGGCAACATCGTAGCGCGTGATGACCTGATGCGAGAACTTTGGAACAGTGACTTTTTCATTGATGATAATACCCTCTCTGTCAATGTGGCTCGTTTGCGTAAAAAATTGGAAGAGCAGGGCTTGGTAGGATTTATCGAAACCAAGAAAGGAATAGGGTACGGACTGAAACATGCTTGATTGGAAACCATTTTTTCTAGCCTATCTGCGCTCCCGTAGTCGTCTTTTGGTTTATCTGATTTCTTTGACGTTTCTGGTCTTACTCTTTCAGTTTTTATTTGCCAGTTTGGGAATTTACTTTCTCTACTTTTTCCTCTTGTGTTGCTTTGTAACCATCTTATTTTTCACTTGGGACATATTGGTGGAGATGCAGGTCTATCGTCAGGAACTTCTCTACGGAGAGAGGGAAGCTCAGTCTCCTTTGGAAGTAGCTTTAGCAGAAAAATTAGAAGCCCGTGAGATGGAACTCTATCAGCAGAGGTCAGATGCCGAAAGAAAACTGACGGATTTGCTGGATTACTATACCTTGTGGGTCCATCAGATTAAGACTCCCATTGCAGCCAGTCAACTCTTAGTTGCAGAAGTAGCTGACCGTCAATTGAAGCAGCAACTGGAACAGGAAATTTTCAAGATTGACTCCTATACAAACTTGGTTTTACAGTATCTGCGTTTAGAAAGTTTCCATGATGATTTGGTCTTAAAGCAGGTTCAAATTGAGGATCTGGTTAAGGAAATAATTCGTAAATATGCTCTTTTCTTTATTCAAAAAGGCTTAAATGTCAATCTACATGACCTTGATAAAGAAATCGTGACGGATAAAAAGTGGCTGCTAGTGGTTATTGAGCAAATTATCTCAAATAGTCTCAAGTACACCAAGGAAGGTGGTCTGGAGATTTATATGGAAGGCCAGGAACTCTGTATCAAGGATACGGGAATCGGGATAAAAAACAGTGATGTCCTCCGAGTCTTTGAACGTGGTTTCTCAGGATATAATGGACGCCTAACCCAGCAGTCATCTGGACTTGGCCTCTACCTATCTAAGAAAATTTCTGAAGAACTGGGTCACCAGATTCGTATCGAGTCTGAGGTCGGAAAAGGAACGACAGTGCGGATTCAGTTTGCTCAAGTGAACCTAGTCCTTGAGTGAGCCTCATAGATAAGAGTCCAGGATAAGACAACTGGGCTTTTTTATCTTTAACTGTATATGTGAGTAAATTATTTTATCTACTATAAACAAATCTCTGAGGGATATGAAGACCACGAACGAAAAGGTAGGTCTAGATCAAAATCAGATTAAGTAAACCAATAACAAGCAAATCTTGACAGTTTTCTTTCTTTCTTCCTTCCTGTAATTTTTACATTTCTCCATTGGCCTTTGCTTACCATATGCTTAGTTTAGTTCTAGAGGTCATTGAAGTAGTCGATGATATCATGAGGTTGACGATAACTTTCTCTATCTGTTCAATTGATAGATTTCGTCAGAGAAAGACTATAAAATTTTTGATATAATGTTAAGGATGGACTGACGGATACTTAAAGGATAATTTTCAAAAGAATAATAGGTGAGAGGAAAAATATGTAAGATTGGACAGAAGTCTCTCTACCATCATCCATGCAGAAACAAGATTATATGAAATAAAAGGAGTAACTAATGACCGGAAACTATTCAACACGTGAATACCGTGAGAAATTATATGATGATCTTCATGTTCGATTAAGAGATACAGTGATTTTGATGTGTGCGATTTTTATTGCCTCTATCGGTCTAAATATGAATTCAACAGCTGTCATTATTGGAGCTATGCTGATTTCCCCTCTTATGACACCGATTGTTGGACTCGGATTTGGTTTAGCTATTTTTGATATGCGTTTAATCAAGCAATCTCTAGAGGTTTTATTCACCCAAGTATTGGTCAGCTTGCTTGTCTCGACTCTGTATTTCTGGATTTCTCCCTTATCTTATGCAAGTAGCGAATTGATTGCACGAACTTCTCCAACCATTTGGGATGTTCTCATTGCTATTGCTGGTGGGATAGCAGGTGTCATTGGTTCAAGGAAAAAAGAAGCAAACAATATCGTGCCAGGAGTAGCCATTGCAACAGCTCTGATGCCACCTATCTGTACTGCAGGTTACGGTTTAGCTAATGGAAATGTACGATTTTTATTTGGAGCTCTCTATCTTTTCTTGATTAACTGTGTTTTTATCATGCTAATCAATATTGTTGGAACAAGAATTTTGATGAGAAAATCTCCCTTAAGTTCATTTAAAGAGCTAAATATTAAAATGAGAATTGGGTTGATATCTTTGATTGTATTATTGATTCTTCCGGCTAGTTATTCAGCAGTCACTCTGACGATAGATCAAGCGCGAAAAGAAGGAATCAAACAGTTTGTAGGAAAAGAGTTCGCCAATCATACGGTCATTAATCAAGTCTATAAGTCAAGGAACAATGAATTGGTCTTGACGGTTGTTGGAGACCCGATTTCAGAAGAGGAATTAGAAACGCTCCACCAAAAACAAGTCTCTTACGGTATTCAATCTGTTCAATTGAAAGTCAATCAAGTTCATAATTCGACAAAATTAGACAGTGATACGACCAAGGAATTTTATGAAACCATTAACAAGTATATCGATCAAAAACTCTCTGAAAAGGATTCACAAAAAGATCTCGTAAAAGAAAATGAAGCAGACAAGGATTGAGGATATTGACCTTGTCTAACTCATGAAAGCAAATCTTGTGTGGTGGTTTGGTCAATCACTACTAGCTCGGATTAAATAATACTCTTCGAAAATCAAATTCAAACCACGTCAGCGTCGCCTTACCGTACTCAAGTACAGCTTGCGGCTAGCTTCCTAGTTTACTTTTTGATTTTCATTGAGTAAAAATATAAAAAGCAACAGCTGTTTCAGTTGTTGCTTTTTAGGTAGCTAGGATTTTATCCCAGGTTTTATCTCTTATTTCTCAACGCGTGATTTGTTGGCGATATCAGCTAGGATAGCTTGAACAAAGTCATCAACTGAGACAGTTTGTGTTTCTTTTTGGCCATAGCGGCGAACGTTGACTGTTCCGTCTTCCATTTCCTTGTCTCCAACAATCAATTGGTAAGGAATCTTGCTGGTTTGTGAAGCACGGATCTTGAACTGCATTTTTTCATTGCGCTCATCTACGTCTGCACGGACACCGCGGTCACGGAGTTTCTTAGCCACTTCCCAAGCGTAGTCCACGTGTTTTTCGTTAGATACTGGGATGAGGGTTACTTGGTGAGGTGCAAGCCAAGTTGGGAAGGCACCCTTGTAGTTCTCAATCAAGATAGCTGTGAAGCGTTCCATAGTTGAGATAACTCCACGGTGGATCATAACTGGACGGTGCTCTTCGCCATCAGCTCCGATGTATTTAAGATCGAAGCGTTCTGGAAGCAAGAAGTCAAGTTGGATAGTAGAAAGGGTCTCTTCTTTGCCAAGGGCTGTCTTAACCTGGATATCCAATTTTGGACCGTAGAAGGCTGCTTCACCTTCGGCTTCAAAGTAGTCCACACCCATTTCATCAAGGGCTGCACGAAGCATGGTTTGGGCATTTTCCCACATCTCATCGTTATCAAAGTACTTATGAGTATCTTGAGGGTCACGAAGAGAGAGGCGGAAGCGGTATTCAGTCAAGTTGAAATCTTCATAAACATCGATAATCAACTGGAGGGCACGTTGGAATTCTTCTTGGATTTGTTCTGGAGTAACGAAGAGGTGACCGTCGTTGAGCGACATCTCACGCACGCGTTGAAGACCAGTGAGGGCACCAGATTTTTCATAACGGTGCATCATACCGATTTCAGCGATACGGATTGGCAACTCACGGTAAGAGTGAACATGGTGTTTGAAGACTTGGATGTGGTGCGGACAGTTCATTGGACGAAGGACAAATTCTTCCCCGTCACCCATGTCCATAGTTGGGAACATGTCTTCTTGGTAATGATCCCAGTGACCAGAAGTCTTGTAAAGTTCAACAGAAGCAAGTGGTGGAGTGTAGACGTGTTGGTAGCCAGAAGCTAGCTCTTTGTCTACGATGTAGCGTTCCAACTCACGACGAATAGTCGCACCATTTGGCAACCAGAATGGCAAACCTTGACCAACCTCTTGAGAAATCATGAAGAGATCAAGCTCTTTACCGAGTTTACGGTGGTCGCGTTCCTTAGCTTCTTCACGCATTTGAAGGTAGTTTTTCAAGTCTTTCTTGTCAAACCAAGCTGTACCGTAGATACGTTGCATCATAGCGTTGTCGCTATTTCCACGCCAGTAAGCACCTGCTACATGGAGAAGGTGGAAGATTTGGATGCGGCCTGTTGATGGGACGTGAGGGCCACGGCAGAGGTCTACATACTCACCTTGACGATAGATAGTCAAACCACCTTCGTCTTCAGAGTGTTCTTCAATCAATTCTAATTTGTAAGGGTCGTTCTTGAAGATTTCACGTGCCTCGTCTTTAGTCACTTCTTCACGAATTGATGGGAAGTTTTCTTTGACAATTTTTTGCATTTCTTCTTCGATACGAGGAAGGTCTTCGTTAGAGATTTGACCAGCTGTGTTGTCTGTATCGTAGTAGAAGCCGTCTTCGATGGCTGGACCAACTCCCAAGTGAATGTCTGGGAAAAGACGACGAGCTGCTTGGGCGAACAAGTGAGCAGCTGAGTGACGCAAGATTGGAAGGGCATCTTCGTGATCAGGTGTCACAATTTCGATGCTTCCATCTTCAGTGATAGCACGAGTAGTGTCGATGAGTTTGCCGTTGAATTTACCAGCCAAGGCCTTTTTAGCTAGGGAATTGCTGATCGATTGGGCAATTTCAAAAGTTGTAACGCCAGATTCGAATTCACGAACAGCGCCATCTGGGAAAGTAATGTTAATCATGATGTTCTCCTTTTTATTATTTCATAGTTTTTAAGCATTGACTTTTTTGCAGACTACTTCCTAGTCTTAATGTTCAATTGCTTTTCTTTATCAGAGAGGAAGTTTTCCATTTCCGTCAGAATGTCTATATCCAGACGTTGAGAAAGTTCTACTAGCCACCAGATATTTTCTGAAAGTTTTTGTTCCAGTGTGTAGGGTGTTTCATCATAGTAGCGTCCTTGCTTTGTCATCACCAATCGTTGGAAATTTCCAATATCATTAGACAAAGCCAAGAGGTCTTCTTCTACCGTCCACTTGGAATCATGATGCTTAACTTCCAGTTCGTGATAAGCTTGTCGGATTGCCCAACTGCGCTCCACTAATTCTTGCAACTCCATAGTTAGCCTCCTCATAAAAAATTGCGACATCCTCGAAAGGACGTCGCAACGTGGTTCCACCTTCATTTATGTTCCTCAAAAAAGAGGGACACCTCTGATTGGCTCTAACGTGGCCACCGTTTTATGTTTTCATAAAAGTCAGTAGAGTAGTATCAGTTTAGACTTTCTATGCGTTTCCAGCAACCACGCACTCTCTAGTAGAAAGGGACTAAGTGACTTGTCTCTATGGATTATTATAGCATGATTGTGAAAATTTTCAAGATATTTGTAGATTTTTTTGAATTTCCTTGTTGGAAAGGCGTTGGTAATCAGCTATGGTAATATTAGCAGAAATTGGCAATCTTAATTGTGTTAGTGAAGCAAAGAGAAAGAAAGTAAATCTGTTGACAAAGATGTTAGTTATTGGTAGAATAGGGATTGTCGTAAAGACAAATAACTTCTTCTTGGTTACAGGCATGCCAACCTGTCACTCGGATGAAGCCAAATAAAAAGGAGAAACATCATGGCAATCTCAAAAGAGAAAAAAAATGAAATCATTGCACAATATGCACGTCACGAAGGTGATACAGGTTCAGTAGAGGTTCAAGTTGCTGTCCTTACTTGGGAAATCAACCACCTTAACGAACACATCAAACAACACAAAAAAGACCACGCTACTTACCGTGGGTTGATGAAGAAAATCGGTCGCCGTCGTAACTTGCTTGCATACTTGCGTAAAAATGACGTTAACCGTTACCGTGAGTTAATCAACTCTCTAGGACTTCGTCGTTAATCTTGCGTCTAAACCGTTTCTATACTTCGTTGGCTTCGGCTCGATGTACCATTAGTACAACCTTCGCCTCGTCGCCTAGTCTATAAACGGTTTATCCAGCAAGATTGGAGCTTTCTGATTTTCAGAGGGCTTTTTATGTTATCAACTTACCTTGGTATGCTAAAGTATTATCTTTGGTTACGGTTCCTAGCACTGTAAGGTAAAATAAACCAGAATGATCTCCCTTCGGGGAGATTTTTTGTTTCACTGAAAGTTTCGTACATTCTTCTCCTCGCCGTCTAGTCTATAAACGTTTTATCCAGCAAGAATCATGATGCTAAGGGCGTAAGAAATCCGTATGAAAATAGGGAAAGGACACCGTGTTCGATGAACACAGGGAGTTTCATCTTTTTCACTAGGATTTTATCCCAATCTCAAATTATCTTTAGGACTTCAGAAGACTTTTTTATTGAGGTTTTATCGGTCACAACTTTGGAGACTACAAAAACCTCAAATGGTATCAGCTACTTACACCATAAAGGTGCGCAGCTACTCGGCTTGAAAAGCCGAGTAGCTGTCTGAAAGCCCCCTTGGAGAGCCCACACTTTACGAAGTAAAGTACAGTATGTTATACTTTACATGGAAGTAGTCACCGAATTCCAGTTAGAAATTACTATGTAACTAAGTTTTGAGGAGGAGTAAAATGCTTTCCTACGTTCGACATTACCCACTAGCGATAGCTAAATTAATGTGTCTGTGCTTTCCTAAAATCTACTGATTTATTACTGACCAATACAGGAGGTTTTTTTATGGGACAGACAATCATATCTGCTATTGGTGTTTATATTTCCACCAGTATCGATTATTTAATTATTTTATTTATTTTATTTGCACAGCTATCACAGAATAAACAAAAATGGCATATTTATGCGGGACAATATCTAGGCACAGGCTTACTTGTAGGGGCGAGTTTAGTTGCTGCTTATGTCGTTAATTTCGTGCCTGAAGAATGGATGGTTGGATTGCTTGGTTTAATCCCTATCTATTTAGGGATTCGCTTTGCAATTGTTGGAGAAGGTGAGGAAGAAGAGGAAGAAATTATTGAAAGATTAGAACAAAGCAAGGCAAATCAACTGTTTTGGACAGTTACATTGCTGACAATTGCGTCTGGCGGAGATAATTTAGGTATCTATATACCTTATTTTGCTTCGTTAGATTGGTCACAGACCCTCGTGGCCTTGCTTGTGTTTGTAATCGGTATAATTATCTTATGCGAGATTAGTCGGGTGTTATCCTCTATTCCGTTAATATTCGAGACAATTGAAAAATACGAGCGAATCATTGTGCCCTTAGTATTCATTCTACTTGGACTATACATCATGTATGAAAATGGCACGATAGAGACTTTTCTGATCATGTAGATTTTTTTGTTTCACTAGGATTTTAGCCCGGGCTCAAATCAGCTCTCTGATTTTCAGAGGGCTTTTTACGTTGTCACCTTACCTCGATATACTCAAGTATTATCTTTACTTACGGTTCCTAGCACTATAAAACCAACTATATTCATTTGTTCTCATCTTGTTCCATTGTTGAAAATATGGTATACTTTTCATGAGAATTTTCTAAATTTCTAAGATTCTATCAAAGGAGGTTTGCATGCTTTCCAAATTTTATGGAAGCCGACAAGACCAGCAATTTTTGTTACTTTTAGTTATTTTGCTAGGTATTTTAGGGATTTCTCTCTTTCTAGCAGTTTCAATGGGATCTGTTGCAATTGATCTAGGAGACACCTATCGGATTATTTTGAGCAGGTTAGGATTTCCTCTTGAGATAGGAGAGGTTTCCAAGTCCACTCTTGCCATTGTATGGAACATGAGATTCCCCCGAGTATTGTTAGGTTTGATAGTGGGGGCTGGTCTTTCTATGTGTGGTAGTGTGATGCAGTCTACAGTGAACAATCCTATCGCAGAGCCTTATGTCTTAGGAATATCTGCGGGTGCAACTCTAGGGGCAACATTGAGCATCATTCTTGGTTTAAAAGTGATGATTAGCCTTGGAGCTTTTCTTGGAGCTATTTTGGCAACAATTGTTGTTCTCATCATTGCCTCTATGCAGGGAAGAATGACGACTTCTAGTCTGATTTTATCAGGAACGGTGGTCAACGCTCTCTTTCTGGCTTTTTCAAACTTTATTATCTCAGTCGGAGCTAATGCGGATAGTGTGATGACCATTAAGTTTTGGACAATGGGCTCGCTTGCTGGGACTACCTGGGCAGACTTGGTCCTGCCAACTATAGTAGTAGGAATGACCTTTCTATTTTTCTCTACCCAGTATCGTGTTTTCAATGCGATGATGATGGGAGATGAGGCTGCTTTAACTTTGGGGATTCCCTTACGCTTTTATTGGTATCTTTATGTGACCATGGTGGCTGTGCTAACAGCAGTCTTAGTGTCAACCTGTGGGATTATTGGATTTGTCGGTCTGATTACTCCACATTTAGCTCGAGGGTTAGTAGGAACGAATTACAAGAGGCTTTTTCCTGTTGCAACCTTGCTAGGTGCCCTCTTTGTCATTTGGGCAGACGTACTCTCTCGTATCATCATTCCAAACGCAGAGCTTCCTATTGGTATTTTCACAGCCTTAGTAGGTGCTCCCTTCTTTATCTACATTGTTGGAGGTAGGCGAAGGGAGGTGAGAGTCTGATATGGACTTGATTTGTCAGGATATCCATTTTGGACTAGGAGAGAAAAAAATCCTCAAAGGAGTCTCTCTTAAGGTTGAAGGGAATCAATTTCACACGATATTAGGACCAAATGGAAGCGGGAAAACCAGTCTACTTAAACTCCTCTATCGTCAGGAAAAGGCAGACAAAGGCTTGATAAGCCTAGATGGAAAACCTCTTGAACAATGGACAATCAAAGAAACAGCCAAGCAAATGGCAGTTGTCACCCAGTTTAATCAATTGCAGTTTGATTGTACAGTTGAAGAAATCGTCTTGCTGGGAAGAACTCCCCACCTCTCTTTTTTACAGAAGGAAAGGGAAAGAGATTTTACACTCGTTCAAGATGCCCTTGTTAAGGTGGATATGCTTGAGAAGAAAACTCGTCTCTATTCGTCTCTGTCAGGGGGAGAGAAACAGCGAGTTTTGTTAGCCCGTGCCTTGGCGCAAGAACCGACTCTCTTGCTCCTAGACGAACCAACCAATCACCTGGATATCAAGTATCAGTTAGACTTGTTGGCCATTGTGAAGGAGCTCAAGGTCAATGTTCTAGCTGTCCTGCATGATATTCAACTTGCTTGTCGCTATTCGGATTATCTCTATCTAATGAAAGAGGGAGAAATCCTTTACCAAGGGACTCCAAAGGAGACCATCACCCCTGAGTCATTGCAAACTGTATATGGAGTTCAAAGTCAGGTGACTTGGACCGAGGATCAGCAAGCTATGATTCACTATTTATAAGAATGAAAAGGAAAATAAGATGAAAAAAACACTAAGCATTTTACTGGTAACAGTAGCTACCTTAACCATGGCAGCTTGTGGTAACACTACTACAGAAAAAGCTACCACACAATCTAGCACAGAAACAAGTCAAAAGGCGAGCACAGAGACGACTTATCCACTAAAGATTAAGACCTATGATGCTAAAGGAAATGAAGTCGAACAAGTTTTTGATAAGGCACCTGAAAAAGTTATCACCAACAATCTTTCAACCACTGAAATCTTATTGGAGTTGGGGTTGAAGGATAAAATTGCTGGCATGCTTAACCCTGATAATGCTGTGACGGACAAATACAAGGACGCGATTGCGACTATTCCTCAAATTGGGGATAAAAAAACAGTCTCACAAGAGACAGTCCTTTCTTATGAGCCAGAAGCTGTGATGGGTCGAAACATGATGTTTTCTGAAAAATCCTTGGGGACAGTTAGCACTTGGAATGAAAACAAAATCCCAGTCTATACTCAAAAAGCTTCTCTCTCAACGATTCAGCAAGATTTGGGGAATATCGTAGAAGATGTCAAAAATCTTGGAATGATTTTTAATGTTCAGGACAAGGCTAATGAATACGCAGCTCAATTACAAACTAAAATTGACGCTGTTAAGAAAGCAAATCCAGCAAGCCAAGGTGAAAAGAAAAGGGCTTTGATTATGGTTGCTTATAATGATGAAACCTTCGGTGCCTACAAGTCTGCCTTGCAAGAAAGTTTGCTGAACCAACTTGGTTATACCAACGTTGCTACGGGGACATCAGGCTTGACCTTGGAAAATCTCGTGTCAATGGATCCTGAATTGATTATCTATGTAACCAGCGACCGCAATAAAAAATTGGATGAAAAAGCAGTAGAGTTGATGAAGGCAAATGCTGTTTTGGAAAGCGTTCCTGCTATTAAGAATCAAAAAATCATGACCATCTCTTACGATGAATTGATGGACTATGGTCCAGCAGTGATTGATTCTCTTGAGAAAATCAATGACTTTATCAATAAATAATGAGTTTGATTGGGAAGGAATTCAAGTCAAAATCAGCCTTCCTTCTAACTATGACCCCAATCAAATCTATCCGGCTATTTTATTGAATGATGGGAACTTGGACTTCTTATCCTCCCTTTCCGAATCTGTGATTTTAGTGGGCTTAACCTCTAAAAATCGCATAGACGACTACACTCCCTGGAAGGCATCGGCTCTGAGAGATGGGGCTCCAGATTTTGGAGGTCAGGCCAACGTCTATCATGATCATTTATTTGGAGGTCTTTTGGACCAGTTGCAGTCGCTTTATCGCCTGGACGAAACTCGCCTTGCTTATGGAGGCTACTCACTAGGTGGTTTGGCGGCAGTCTACAGTCTTTTCAGCTTTGACAAGGTTTCCTGTGTCTTCTCCATCTGCGGTTCCTTTTGGTATCCTGATTTTGTGGCTTACTGCAAGGAAGAAAAGGTGAAAAATTTGGACTGTTTGCTGTATTTACAGAATGGTCAAACAGAAGGAGTCAATCATAGCAATCGCTTGGCTCAAGCACCAGTCTATGCTGAGCAAATCCATACCAGTCTTCAGAAATGCTATCCGAACGGCCAGTTTGTCTTTGATCCTTATGGGCACCATGAACAAGTAGCTGAGCGATTTCTAGCTTTTTCCAGCTGGTTGGCCCAAAAATGGAAAATCGAATAAAAGATTTATCCCTTGGCACATGCCAAGGGATTGTTGTATTTATTTAATACTCTTCGAAAATCAAATTCAAACCACGTCAGCGTAGCCTTACCGTACTCAAGTACAGCTTGCGGCTAGCTTCCTAGTTTGCTTTTTGATTTTCATTGAGTATAACAAAGAGCCTCTCTCTTCTTATCTGGATTCCATACGAAGCTTGCGATAAAGCTAAAGATGATAGTTAGGATAGCGAGGATAATCGCAAGGATGAGGGCAGGGATGCGAATAAACCACCAGAGTGGGTTTGGTTTTTTATCATTATGCCATTGTTTCGTTTCTTGGTCCAAACGTTGAAATTCTGCATGGATACGATTGGCGACTGTTTCAATGCCTTCATCATTCATTTTCTTGATATCTGAGATATCGATTGGATTTCCAAAGTTCATATCGACACGTTCACGGCTAACTAAGCCCTTCAAAGTCATGGGACCTGTGTAGGTAACAGGCATGATACGGACCTTGGCCATTTTGGCAATCAGGGCTACGCCACCCTTGACATCATTTGAGTGA
Source organism: Streptococcus sp. UMB0029 (assembly GCF_002871495.1). Taxonomy (GTDB): domain Bacteria; phylum Bacillota; class Bacilli; order Lactobacillales; family Streptococcaceae; genus Streptococcus. Next base: position 69,282 of record NZ_PNGD01000011.1, on the reverse strand, counting down.
CGGCTCCCACTTGGAAATATGATGAGAGAGCGATCACTTTTTTTAAGAACATTGATAGGATATTTGATGGCTGAGGCGCTAGGATTCTCACGGTCGATAGGAAAGGCGCCACACATACGAATCCACCAGCCAAAGATACGGTTGGTAAAGAGCTCTTTTTTGGCCATAAAGATGAATTGTTTTGGCTTGGTCGCAAAAGCCATGTAAACTGGATCCCACCAAGTGCGGTGAGGCGCAACCAAAATATAATTTTCATCTTGATTAGGAATTTTATCAGTATTATGATAGTGGGCATTGCCATTGATGGACCATAGGAGCAAGACAACCAATCCACGTAAATAAGTATAAAACATGCGATCTCCTTCGATTATTTTCTTGTTATTATTATACCTTATCAAAGGAGGGCTGGCAAACTTTTCCCTTGACCAGGTCCATATTTGGGATAAGATTAGAATTCTTTTAGAAAAAATGATATGATAGAATTTATGGATAAAAATAAGATTATGGGATTAACCCAAAGAGAAGTCAAGGAAAGACAGGCTAAGGGCTTGGTCAATGATTTTACTGCTTCGGCCAGTACCAGCACTTGGCAAATCATCAAACGAAATGTCTTTACCCTTTTTAACGCTTTGAACTTTGCCATTGCTTTGGCCCTTGCCTTTGTGCAGGCTTGGAGCAATTTGGTCTTCTTTGCTGTCATCTGCTTTAACGCTTTTTCTGGGATTGTGACCGAGCTGCGGGCTAAACACATGGTGGACAAGCTTAATCTCATGACCAAGGAAAAGGTCAAGACTATTCGTGATGGCCAAGAAGTGGCTCTGAATCCTGAAGAATTGGTGTTAGGAGATGTCATTCGTTTGTCTGCAGGAGAGCAGATTCCTAGTGATGCCTTGGTTTTGGAAGGCTTTGCGGAAGTCAATGAAGCCATGTTAACGGGGGAAAGTGATTTGGTGCAAAAGGAAGTGGATGCCTTGCTTTTGTCTGGAAGTTTCTTGGCTAGTGGGTCAGTTTTAGCTCAAGTTCACCATGTCGGTGCAGACAACTATGCTGCCAAACTCATGCTGGAGGCCAAGACCGTTAAACCAATCAACTCTCGTATCATGAAATCGCTGGACAAGTTAGCAGGTTTTACTGGAAAGATTATCATTCCTTTTGGTCTGGCTCTCTTGCTAGAAGCCTTGCTTTTAAAAGGACTGCCTCTCAAGTCATCCGTTGTAAATTCATCGACAGCCCTACTGGGAATGTTACCCAAGGGAATCGCCCTTTTGACCATTACTTCGCTCTTGACTGCGGTGATTAAGCTGGGTTTGAAAAAGGTCTTAGTGCAGGAGATGTACTCTGTTGAGACCTTGGCGCGCGTGGATATGCTCTGTCTGGACAAGACGGGCACCATCACCCAAGGAAAGATGCAGGTAGAGGCTGTTCTTCCGCTGACGGACACTTATGGTGAAGAGGCTATTGCCAGCATCCTGACTAGCTACATGGCCCATAGTGAGGATAAAAATCCAACTGCCCAAGCTATTCGCCAGCGTTTCCAAGGACAGGTTGCCTACCCTATGCTTTCGAATCTTCCCTTCTCTAGCGACCGCAAGTGGGGAGCCATGGAGTTAGAAGGCTTGGGAACAGTTTTCTTAGGGGCGCCTGAGATGTTGCTGGATTCTGAGGTCCCAGAAGCCAGAGAGGCCTTGGAGAGAGGGTCACGTGTATTGGTCTTAGCTCTCAGTCAGGAAAAACTAGACCATCACAAACCACAGAAACCATCTGATATTCAGGCTCTAGCCTTGCTGGAAATCTTGGACCCCATTCGAGAGGGAGCAGCAGAGACGCTGGACTATCTCCGTTCTCAGGAAGTGGGCCTCAAGATTATCTCTGGTGACAATCCAGTTACGGTGTCCAGCATTGCCCAGAAGGCTGGTTTTGCGGACTATCACAGCTATGTCGATTGCTCAAAAATCACGGATGAGGAATTGGTTGCTATGGCTGAGGAGACAGCTATTTTCGGACGTGTTTCCCCTCATCAAAAGAAACTCATCATTCAAACGCTGAAAAAAGCGGGTCATACAACAGCTATGACAGGGGACGGGGTTAATGATATCTTGGCCCTTCGTGAGGCGGATTGTTCCATCGTAATGGCGGAAGGGGATCCAGCGACTCGTCAGATTGCCAATTTGGTTCTCTTGAACTCAGACTTTAATGATGTTCCTGAGATTCTCTTTGAAGGTCGTCGTGTGGTCAATAACATTGCCCATATCGCACCGATTTTCTTGATAAAGACCATCTACTCATTCTTGCTCGCAGTCATCTGTATTGCCAGTGCTCTTCTGGGACGGTCTGAATGGATCTTGATTTTCCCCTTCATTCCGATCCAGATTACCATGATTGACCAGTTTGTGGAAGGTTTCCCGCCATTCGTTCTGACTTTTGAGCGAAATATCAAGCCTGTCGAGCCAAACTTCCTCAGAAGATCCATGCTTCGTGCTCTACCAAGTGCACTCATGGTCGTCTTCAGCGTCCTGTTTGTGAAAATATTTGGAAGTAGCCAAGGTTGGTCTGAGTTAGAAATCTCAACCCTCCTCTATTATCTACTTGGGTCTATCGGTTTCTTATCCGTATTTAGAGCCTGCATGCCATTTACCCTCTGGAGAGCCCTCTTGATTGTCTGGTCAGTAGGTGGCTTCCTAGCTACAGCTCTCTTCCCAAGGATTCAAAAACTGCTTGAAATTTCGACATTAACAGGACAAACACTGCCTGTCTATGGGGTCATGATGTTGGTCTTTACCGTGATTTTCATCCTGACTAGTCGCTATCAAGCCAGAAAATAAAGAAAGGCTGCAATCTGTGTATTGCGGTCTTTTTAGGTACAAGATTGCTAGCTGAAATGTGGTATAATAAGAGGTAATAGAGTTTTGGAAAGTGAGAGAAGATGATTTCAAAGAGATTAGAATTGGTGGCATCCTTTGTGCCACAGGGAGCTATTTTACTAGATGTGGGGAGTGATCATGCTTATCTGCCTATCGAGTTAGTCGAGAGAGGTCAAATCAAAAGCGCCATTGCAGGTGAGGTGGTGGAAGGTCCTTACCAATCTGCAGTCAAAAATGTTGAGGCTCACGGTCTAAAGGAGAAAATCCAAGTCCGTTTAGCCAATGGCTTGGCAGCTTTTGAAGAGGCAGATCAGGTATCTGTCATCACCATTGCTGGCATGGGAGGTCGTTTGATTGCTAGGATTTTAGAAGAAGGTTTGGACAAGCTAGCTAATGTAGAGCGTTTAATCCTCCAACCAAATAATCGTGAAGACGACTTGCGTATCTGGTTGCAAGAGAACGGATTTCAGATTGTAGCTGAAAGCATCTTAGAAGAAGCTGGCAAGTTTTACGAGATTTTGGTGGTGGAAGCAGGACAAATGAAGCTATCAGCCAGTGATGTTTGCTTTGGACTTTTCTTGTCCAAAGAAGTCAGCCCAGTCTTTGTCCAAAAATGGCAAAAAGAGGCTGCTAAGTTAGAGTTTGCCCTCGGACAAATCCCAGAAAAAAATCTGGAGGAACGTCAAGTTCTAGTAGATAAAATTCAAGCCATCAAGGAGGTTCTCCATGCAAGCAAGTGAAGTTATTAAGGCGTATGAAGCCTTTTGCCCCCAGGAATTTTCCATGGAGGGGGATAGTCGTGGCCTGCAAATTGGAACTTTGGACAAGGATATCCAAAGAGTTATGGTGGCTCTCGATATTCGTGAAGAGACGGTTGCTGAAGCCATTGAAAAGGGTGTGGATTTAATTATCGTCAAGCACGCGCCGATTTTTCGTCCGATCAAGGACTTGGTAGCCAGTCGTCCGCAAAACCAGATTTACATTGATTTGATTAAGCATGATATTGCAGTTTATGTCAGCCATACCAATATTGATATTGTTGATAATGGCCTCAATGATTGGTTCTGTCAGATGCTAGGAATCGAGGAGGCGACTTATCTGCAGGAAACAGGTCCAGAACGTGGAATTGGTCGTATTGGGAATATTCAGCCTCAGACATTTTGGGACTTGGCCCAGCATGTCAAGCAAGTCTTTGGCCTAGATAGCCTTCGAATGGTGCATTACCAAGAGAGTGATTTGCAGAAGCCTATTTCAAGAGTGGCAATCTGTGGTGGTAGCGGGCAGTCATTCTATAAGGATGCCTTAGCTAAGGGGGCAGATGTCTACATCACTGGGGATATCTACTACCACACAGCTCAGGATATGCTGTCTGATGGCCTGTTGGCTCTGGACCCAGGTCACTATATCGAAGTGCTTTTTGTGGAAAAAATCGCAGCACTCCTTACTCAATGGAAGGAAGAAAAGGGCTGGGATATTGATATCTTGCCTAGTCAGGCATCGACCAATCCTTTCCATCATATCTAGTTAGAAAGTGAAAACAATGAAAAAAGTTGCCATTATCGGAGCAGGGATTGTGGGGGCAACAGCTGCCTACTATCTCTCGAAAGAAAGTGACCTAGAGGTGACCGTTTTTGACCATGGACAAGGTCAGGCTACCAAGGCTGCAGCAGGAATTATTAGTCCTTGGTTTTCAAAACGCCGTAATAAGGCCTGGTACAAGATGGCGCGCTTGGGGGCTGACTTTTATGTGGATTTATTAGCTGATTTAGAGAAGTCAGGGCAAGAAATCGACTTTTACCAGCGTTCGGGAGTCTTTCTCCTGAAAAAGGATGACACTAAGTTGGAAGAATTTTATCAACTAGCCCACCAGCGCAGAGAAGAATCTCCCTTGATAGGGCAATTAGCCATTCTGGATCAAGCATCAGCTAATGAATTATTCCCTGGTTTGCAGGGATTTGACCACCTGCTCTATGCTTCTGGTGGAGCGAGAGTAGATGGTCAACTCTTAGTGACTCGTTTGCTGGAAGCCAGTCAGGTCAAGCTGGTCAAAGAAAAAGTGACTCTGACACCTTTAGCATCAGGTTACCAGATTGGCGAAGAGGTGTTTGAACAGGTTATTTTGGCGACGGGAGCTTGGTTGGGACACCTGTTAGAGCCTTTAGGTTATGAAGTAGATGTTCGTCCCCAAAAGGGGCAACTCCGAGATTATCAACTTGCCCAAGACATGGAAGCTTACCCTGTTGTTATGCCCGAAGGGGAGTGGGATTTGATTCCTTTTGCAGGTGGGAAATTGTCCTTAGGTGCTACCCATGAAAATGATATGGGATTTGATTTGACGGTAGATAAAATCTTGCTCAAACAAATGGAGGAGGCAGCCTTGCCCAACTATCCAGTTTTAGCTAAATCGACTTCAAGGGCTGAGCGTGTGGGAATCCGTGCCTATACCAGTGATTTCTCGCCTTTCTTTGGGCAGGTGCCAGAATTGGCAAGTGTCTATGCTGCTAGTGGACTAGGTTCATCAGGCCTTACAACTGGTCCTATCATTGGTTACCATCTAGCTCAACTGATCCAAGATAAGGAGTTGACCTTGGACCCTGAAAACTATCCAATTGAAAACTATGTCAAACGAGTAAAAAGGGAATAATACTCAATGAAAATCAAAGAACAAACTAGGAAGCTAGCCGCGGGCTGCTCAAAGCACTGCTTTGAGGTTGTAGATAGAGCTGATGAAGTCAGCTCAAAACACTGCTTTGAGGTTGTGGATAGAACTGACGAAGTCAGCTCAAAACACTGTTTTGAGGTTGTGGATAGAACCGACGAAGTCAGCTCAAAACACTGTTTTGAGGTTGTGGATAGAACTGACGAAGTCAGTAACATATATATGGCAAGGCGACGTTGACGTGGTTTGAAGAGATTTTCGAAGAGTATAAGCATTTTACTAAAATTTTATTCTACCCTCTAGGATGGCAAATGACATTCCCTATCAAAAATGGTAAAATAAGAAAAAATAATCCGAGAATCGAGGAAAGAAGATGCAAGAAAAGATTTTGGTAACGGGTGGAGCAGGTTTTATCGGAACCCACACAGTTATTGAGTTAATCCAAGCAGGTCATCAGGTTGTTGTGGTGGATAACCTTGTCAACAGCAATCGTAAAAGTTTAGAAGTTGTTGAGAGAATTACAGGAGTTGAAGTGCCTTTCTATGAGGCAGATATTCGTGACACAGATACTCTCAGAGATATTTTCAAGCAAGAAGAACCAACAGGGGTCATTCACTTCGCTGGCTTGAAGGCTGTCGGTGAATCTACCCGTATTCCTCTTGCCTACTATGACAACAATATCGCTGGAACTGTTAGTCTTTTGAAGGTCATGGAAGAAAACAACTGTAAAAACATCATTTTCAGTTCTTCTGCGACAGTTTACGGAGATCCTCATACAGTGCCCATCTTGGAAGATTTCCCACTTTCAGTGACCAACCCATACGGTCGTACCAAGCTCATGCTAGAGGAAATTTTGACAGATATCTACAAGGCAGACTCAGAATGGAATGTGGTCTTGCTTCGTTACTTCAATCCAATCGGAGCACATGAGAGTGGTGATTTGGGAGAAAATCCAAACGGTATTCCAAACAATCTCTTGCCATATGTGACTCAAGTAGCCGTTGGAAAATTAGAGCAAGTGCAAGTGTTTGGAGACGATTACGATACAGAAGACGGAACTGGTGTTCGTGACTATATCCACGTTGTCGATTTGGCTAAAGGTCACGTTGCAGCTCTGAAAAAAATCCAAAAAGGTTCAGGTCTAAACGTTTATAACCTTGGAACAGGTAAAGGCTATTCTGTTCTTGAAATTATCCAAAACATGGAAAAAGCAGTGGGGCGCCCAATTCCTTACCGCATCGTAGACCGTCGCCCAGGAGATATCGCGGCCTGCTATTCAGATCCTGCAAAAGCCAAAGCAGAACTCGGCTGGGAAGCAGAACTCGGCATCACCCAAATGTGTGAAGACGCATGGCGTTGGCAAAGTAAGCATCCAAATGGATTTGAAGACTAAGATGGTGATGTCAATCATTGTCCCCTGTTTAAACGAAGAGGAAGTACTTCCTCTTTTTTATCAGGCTTTGGAAGCTTTACTTCCAGATTTGGAAACAGAAATCGAGTATGTCTTTGTCGATGATGGATCGAGTGATGGGACCTTGGAACTTTTAAAGTCCTATCGGGAGCAAAATCTGGCAGTGCATTATCTTTCTTTCTCTCGAAATTTTGGCAAAGAAGCAGCCCTCTATGCAGGCTTGCAATATGCGACAGGAGATCTGGTGGTGGTGATGGATGCAGACCTCCAGGATCCTCCTAGTATGCTGCTTGAGATGAAAGCCTTACTAGACCAGAATGCAGATTTGGACTATGTAGGAACACGGAGAACTAGTCGGGAGGGAGAACCCTTCTTTCGCAGTTTCTGTGCAGACCTCTTTTACCGCCTCATGCAAAGAATCAGTCCAGTAGCCCTGCCGTCAGGTGTCCGTGATTTTCGCATGATGAGAAGGTCTGTGGTCGATGCCATTTTAGCTTTGACCGAGTCCAATCGTTTTTCTAAGGGACTCTTTGCCTGGGTGGGTTTTAAAACCCACTATCTGGACTATCCAAATGTCGAAAGGCAGGCTGGCAAGACCAGTTGGAGTTTTAGGCAACTCTTTTTATACTCCATTGAAGGGATTGTTAATTTTTCAGATTTTCCCTTGATTATAGCCTTTGTGGCTGGTCTCCTATCTTGTTTTATTTCTCTACTAATGACCTTTTTTGTTGTGGTTCGAACCCTCGTTTTGGGCAATCCAACATCAGGTTGGACCTCTCTGATGGCTGTTATTCTCTTTCTTGGGGGAATTCAACTCTTGACCATTGGAATTCTCGGCAAGTACACCAGTAAGATTTATCTAGAGACTAAAAAAAGACCACTTTATCTCGTCAAAGAAAAAAGTGACCTTCCTGATTTTACAGAAAAAAATAAAGTGAAAAGACTATAATTTTACATGGAAATATGCTAAACTAGAAAGAGTGAAATATGCTTGTCAATTTACTATGAAAGATTAGAGTTTATCTTTAATCAAGGCACGTGTCGGACAGTTTCTAACAGCTTCTACGACGTCCTGGCTAGGAGAAATTTCTTTTTCTAGTTGGTCAGGGTCATCGTAAAAACGCACGATTCCATTATCGTGGTAATCAAATAATTCAGAATAAGTTTGGCAAAGCCCACAGGCAATGCAGCGTTCAGGTATAAGTGTGATTTTCATATTTATATTGTAATAAGAAAAGTAAAAAAAAACAAGGAGTAAGGTATGGCAAAAGAACCGTGGCAAGAAGATATTTATGAGAATCAAGAAGAAACAAGAACACAACGTCGTAAGAGAGAACAAGGTGGAGGAGTCGTTGCTAACCGTATCTTAACTATCTTAGCAAGTATTTTCTTTGTGATTGTAGTCGTGATGATCATTGTTCTTATCTATCTTTCATCGGGTGGGAGCAATCGCACGGCAGCCTTAAAAGATTTTCACGATTCTGATGCAAATGTAGTACAGATTTCATCTTCTAATAGTTCAGAGCAGGCATCTTCTAGTTCAGAGGGAAAGGAAGAATCATCTAGTAGCTCAGAACATTCAACAGATCCAGAAGGGACGACAAAAGTCTTGGCTGGAGAAGGAGAAGCAGCTATTGCAGCTCGCGCGAGGATTTCGATTGCTCAGTTAGAGGCCTTGAATCCTGGGCACATGGCTACAGGATCTTGGTTTGCTAATCCAGGTGACGTTGTTAAAATCAAATAGGAGTTGATATGAAAACAATTCAAATTGCTATTGATGGTCCTGCTTCCAGTGGTAAGAGTACAGTCGCAAAGATTATTGCCAAGGATTTTGGTTATACTTACCTCGATACAGGTGCCATGTATCGCGCAGCGACCTATATGGCTCTCAAGAACCAGTTAGGAGTAGAAGAAGTTGAAGCACTTCTCGTTTTGTTGGACCAGCATCCAATCAGTTTTGGACGTTCAGAAACTGGGGACCAGCTTGTCTTTGTAGGAGATGTGGATATTACCCATCCTATCCGTGAAAATCAAGTGACCAATCATGTTTCAGCTATTGCAGCAATTCCTCAAGTTCGTGAGAAACTGGTTTCTCTCCAACAAGAAATTGCCCAGCAAGGCGGTATTGTCATGGATGGTCGTGATATCGGGACAGTTGTTTTGCCACAAGCAGAATTGAAAATTTTCCTAGTAGCTTCTGTCGATGAGAGAGCAGAGCGTCGTTACAAGGAAAATATTGCCAAGGGAATTGAAACAGACCTTGAAACCCTAAAAGAGGAAATTGCTGCGCGTGACTACAAGGATAGCCATCGTGAGACTTCGCCTCTAAAACAAGCAGAGGATTCTGTCTACCTTGATACAACAGGTTTGAACATTCAAGAAGTAGTTGAAAAAATTAAAGCAGAAGCTGAAAAAAGAATGTAAATGTAGAAAAGCCGATAGATTGATATCGGTTTTTTCTAAATTTGTCAAAATGCTGATTTTAGGGTATAATAGTTGCTGTTCGAGAAATTTTGATTTTCAAAGAATAGTGAATGATGATAAGGAGAAACTATGAACAACTTACCAAATTGCCCAAAATGTAACTCAGAGTATGTCTACGAAGACGGTGCCCTACTGGTTTGCCCAGAGTGTGCTCATGAGTGGAATCCTGCTGAAGTTGCAGATGTAGAAGAGGGCCTTGTTGCTATCGATGCCAACGGAAATAAATTGGCTGATGGTGATACAGTAACCCTCATCAAGGATTTGAAAGTAAAAGGTGCGCCAAAAGATTTGAAACAAGGGACGCGCGTGAAAAATATCCGTATCGTAGAAGGCGACCACAATATCGACTGTAAGATTGATGGTTTTGGTGCCATGAAACTTAAATCAGAGTTTGTGAAGAAAATTTAAACATGTCAAAGCACTACAAACTTACATTTTATAGCCGTATCTTCTTGTTTCTAGCGGCTTTTACGGGAGTTTATCTTGAAATCGCCAAGCATGGCGGATTTGGGATGCTTCTCTATTATACGGTTCTGTCAAATCTGTTAGTAGCGATTTTTACGCTCTATCTCCTAAAGGTTATGAGCCGTTTAGGTGAAAACTGGCAAAGGCCAAGTCTCTTGCGCTTAAAAGGTGGGGTCACTATGAGTATCATGATTACCTGTGTGATTTACCATTTCCTTTTAGCACCCATTGCGACTAATTTCTATACTCTGGAAAATTTCCTTTGCCACTATATCGTTCCCCTTTGGTTTTTAGCGGATACCCTCTTTTTTGACAAACAGGGTCAATACAAGATTTGGGATCCAATTGTGTGGACGATTTTACCCTTGCTGTATATGATGTTTGCTCTCTTTAATGGCTTGGTACTGAAATTAGACATCCCCAATTCTAAGGTCAGTCCTTTCCCTTACTTCTTTTTGAATGTGAACAAGGGTTGGGATGTCGTGTTCAAGTGGTGTCTGATTATCTTTGTTGCCTATATGGTGGCAGGATTTATTTTCTACTTTATTAAGCAAATCAAGAGAAAGTCATCCTAATACTCTTCGAAAATCTCTTCAAACCACGTCAGTTTTATCTGCAACCTCAAAGCTGTACTTTGAGCAACCTGCGGCTAGCTTTCTAGTTTGCTCTTTGATTTTCATTGAGTATAAGACACAAGGGATTCATTTTCGAGTTTAAGAAGGAGTCTATACACCAAAGAGGCTTCTTCTTTTCTTGCCTACTTGATAACTATCAAAAAATAGAAGATTAAGAGAAAGATAGAAAGAGATTTCATGAAACAATTTTTAGAACGGGCCAGTATTTTGGCTCTCTCCCTCGTTTTGATTACCTCCTTTTCGATTTCAAGTGCCCTACCAGCCATGTTTGACTATTATCAGAGTTATCCTAAGGAACAAATTGAGCTTTTAGCGAGCTTGCCATCCTTTGGAATCATGATTATGTTATTACTAAATGGTTTCTTAGAAAAAATCTTTCCTGAGCGCTTACAGATTAGTTTGGGCTTGCTGATTTTATCACTGAGCGGGACGGCTCCCTTCTGGTATCAGGCCTATCCCTTTGTCTTTGGAACACGGATTCTGTTTGGTTTGGGTGTTGGGATGATCAATGCCAAGGCCATTTCCATTATCAGTGAACGTTATCAAGGAAAAACGAGAATTCAGATGTTAGGGCTACGCGGTTCTGCAGAGGTTGTTGGAGCTTCTCTCATTACCTTGGCAGTCGGCCAGTTGTTGGCCTTTGGTTGGACAGCTACTTTCTTAGCCTATAGTGCTGGATTTTTGGTGCTGACCCTTTATCTGCTCTTTGTCCCTTATGGAAAAGAAAAGAAAGAAGTCAAGAAAAAAGCGAAGGAAGCAAGTCGTTTAAATCGAGAAATGAAAGGCTTGATTTTTACCCTAGCTATTGAAGCGGCAGTTGTAGTTTGTACCAATACAGCTATTACCATTCGTATTCCAAGTTTGATGGTGGAAAGAGGACTGGGGGATGCCCAGTTATCTAGTTTTGTTCTTAGTGTCATGCAGTTGATCGGGATTGTGGCTGGTGTGAGTTTTTCTTTCTTGATTTCTATCTTTAAGGAAAAATTGCTCCTCTGGTCAGGTATTACCTTTGGTTTAGGGCAAATTGTGATTGCCCTGTCTCCATCCTTGTGGGTGGTGGTGGCAGGCAGCATTCTGGCAGGTTTTGCTTACAGTATAGCCCTGACGACAGTTTTTCAACTTGTATCTGAAAGAATTCCGGCTAAACTCCTCAATCAAGCAACCTCATTTGCGGTTTTAGGCTGTAGTTTCGGAGCCTTTACGACCCCATTCGTTCTAGGTGCGATTGGTTTACTAACACAAAATGGGATGTTGGTCTTTGCCATTTTAGGATCATGGTTGATTGTAACCTCTATCTTTGTCATGTACCTACTTCAAAAGAGAGCTTAGGATTGTTTTCCTAAGTTTTCTTTTCAGGATTTTTGTACCCATACAATATTTGTTTTAGGACCTTGTCTATAGACTAATTTCTTGATAAAATAGAAGTTATGACAAGATACAAAGCAACTATTTCCTATGATGGTTATGCCTTTGCTGGTTTTCAGCGCCAGCCACATGCGCGTAGCGTTCAGGAAGAAATTGAAAAAACCTTGACTAGATTGAATAAGGGGCAAGCTATTACCGTTCACGGTGCTGGTAGGACTGATAGTGGTGTTCATGCTTTGGGACAGGTGCTTCATTTTGACCTCCCCTATCAAATGGATGAGGAGAAACTTCGCTTTGCTCTGGACACCCAGTCCCCTGAAGATATTGATGTGATTTCGATTGAGCTTGTGGCGGATGATTTTCATTGTCGTTATGCCAAGCACAGCAAGACCTATGAGTTTATCGTGGATAGAGGCCGTCCTAAAAATCCGATGCGCCGTCACTATGCTACTCACTTTCCCTATCCACTTGATGTGGAGCGGATGCAGGAGGCTGTCAAAAAGTTAGAAGGAACCCATGATTTCACAGGTTTTACAGCCTCTGGAACTAGTGTGGAGGATAAGGTTCGCACCATTACAGAAGCTAGTCTTAGGGTTGATGAGACAGGGCAGTTTTTGACCTTTACCTTTTCAGGAAATGGCTTCTTGTATAAACAGATTCGCAATATGGTGGGGACACTTCTCAAAATCGGAAATAATCGTATGCCAGTAGAGCAGATTGACTTGATTTTGGAGAAGAAGGACAGGCAGCTAGCTGGTCCAACGGCAGCACCGAATGGCTTGTATTTAAAGGAGATTCGTTATGAAGAATAATCGTATTTTAGCACTTTCTGGAAATGATATTTTTAGTGGTGGTGGTTTATCAGCAGATTTAGCTACCTATACCTTGAACGGCTTGCATGGTTTTGTAGCTGTGACTTGTTTGACAGCCTTGACCGAAAAGGGGTTTGAAGTCTTTCCAACTGACGATGTCATTTTTCAACATGAATTAGATAGCTTGCGTGATGTGGAATTTGCAGGGATTAAGATTGGTCTTTTACCAACTGTCAGTGTGGCTGAGAAAGCCTTGGACTTTATCAAACAACGCCCAGAAGTACCTGTAGTATTGGACCCTGTCTTGGTCTGCAAGGAAACGCACGACGTGGCTGTCAGTGAACTCTGCCAAGAGTTGATTCGCTTTTTCCCTCATGTCAGTGTGATTACGCCTAATCTTCCTGAAGCAGAATTATTAGCTGATCAGGAAATTAAAACCTTGGAAGATATGAAAGCTGCAGCGCAGAAATTGCATGACTTAGGCGCGCCAGCAGTCATTATCAAGGGAGGCAATCGCCTTAGTCAGGACAAGGCTATGGATGTCTTTTATGACGGACAAAACTTTACAGTCTTAGAAAATCCAGTTATCCAAGGGCAAAATGCAGGTGCAGGTTGTACCTTTGCTTCTAGCATTGCCAGTCATCTAGTCAAAGGTGATGAACTTTTACCAGCAGTAGAAAGCTCGAAGGCTTTCGTTTATCGTGCGATTGCACAAGCAGATCAGTATGGAGTAAGACAATATGAAGCAAACCAAAACAACTAAAATCGCCCTTGTATCCCTCTTAACCGCCCTCTCTGTGGTTCTAGGTTATTTCTTAAAAATCCCAACACCGACAGGCATTCTAACTCTTTTAGATGCGGGTGTCTTCTTTACGGCCTTTTACTTTGGTAGTCGCGAAGGGGCTGTAGTCGGAGGACTAGCAGGTTTCTTGATTGACCTCTTATCAGGCTATCCTCGGTGGATGTTCTTTAGCTTGGTTAACCATGGCTTGCAGGGATTTTTCGCAGGATTTAAAGGAAAAACTCAGTGGTTAGGCCTTATCTTAGCAACGATTGCCATGGTAGGGGGCTATGCCTTAGGTTCAACTTTGATGAATGGCTGGGCAGCAGCCCTACCAGAAATCTTACCAAATTTCATGCAAAATATGGTAGGGATGATTGTAGGATTTATCCTTAGTCAAAGTATCAAGAAGATTAAGTAAAGATTAAAAAACGTAAAGTTAGTAGTACAGATTTTTCTGCTAACTTTACGTTTTTATTATTGGTTTTCTTGTAGATAATAGGAAATCACAACAGAAGAATTACTATCAAAATAGGAATCTTTATCAAAATATTTGCAATTTCCTATTGTAATGCTATGTATTTTGTAATTCTTAATAAAATGAGGTAATTTTTCATATCTTTCTTCAAGTAATGTTACATTATGAAATCCAAAATTTTCAAAAATCTCTTTTACGTCTGTAGGTTCCTTAGTAAGTAAAATATCATAGTCGTCAGGTGAAAGGATATACTGATTTTTTAAAATAGCATTAAGTCGCTCAGAAATTCGCAAACTAATATTTTTAGGGATACTTGAGTCAGTATTATCTTTTGAAATTCTAACTTTCCCCGTTAAACTTCCATAATCATTATAATCTAAAGTAAAAAACCAAGTTGAAATCCTACTAATTGAATACACCTCAAAATTAATTAAAGCTTGATTAATTTCTATTTTTTTAATTCGAATAATTTGATTAGCTTCTTCATGAATTATTCTATTAAACTCTTCTTGATTTAAGAATTCAGGGAATTGAATGGATAAAGTTTGTCTACGTTCTTCATCTTGTTTCTTTTCAAGACGTTCTTGATTATTCCACGAGTGTATTTCAAAAATTAAATTTACAACTTTACCAGGTACACTTATAAAATTAGAAATTCCTGTCATAGTATTATTGGCAACACAAACAGCTCCATCTACAGTATTGGTCGTTATTTTGGAAGTTTCATCTACAACTACTTTCACGGCTTTTGCAGTCTCATTTGCAATATCATTTACAACTTTTGAGGATTCATTTGCAATATTATTTACAACCTTTGAAGATTCATTAACGATATCATTTACGACTTTAGAAGTTTCATTAGTAACATTATCTACAAATTTAAAGAGATCATTTAACATAAAATAATACCATTAATCAAAATACAGCAAGTCTTTGCTGGTGTTTGTAAAGAGGTCAAAGCCATCCTTGGTAACAACACCGCAGTCTTCAATACGGACACCGACTTTACCAGGGATATAGATACCTGGTTCAACAGAGAAGCACATGCCTTCTTCGATGATCATGTCGTTTCCTTCCATGATAGATGGGAATTCGTGGACATCCATACCGATACCGTGACCGAGACGGTGGTTGAAGTACTCGCCGTAACCAGCTTTTTCGATGACCTCACGGGCAGCACGATCCACTTCATGAGCAGTTACACCTGGCTTGATAAAGTCAAGAGCAGCTTGTTGGGCTTCAAGGGTCAAGTTATAAATGTCTTTCTTGAATTGGTCAGGTTTGCCGACTGCGACTGTACGAGTCATATCTGACGCATAGCCGTTGACTAGAACACCCAGGTCAAAGAGGAGAAGAGCGTTATTTTCAACCTTGTTTGCTGCTGGGATACCGTGTGGATTTGCAGCATTATTACCAGTCAAGACCATGGTATCAAAACTCATTTCATAGCCCTCACGTTTCATGGCAAAGTCAATTTGGGCGATGATATCTGTCTCAGTCTTATCAAGAGAAATATTGTCAAAACCAATCTTAACTGCCTTGTCAGCATAGAGACCTGCAACCATCATTTTTTGCACTTCGTCAGCTGATTTGATGAGGCGCATGCGTTGGATGCGAGGAGTGAGGTTTTCAAACTCAGCAGTTTCAAAAACTGTTTTCAAGCCATGGTATTTGGTCAAGATAAGATTGTCAAATTCAACGGCTACACGTTTGAAGTCAAGTTGTGGAAGAGCATCTTTCATTTTTTGCCATGGATTTTCAGAATCCACATAGCCCACAACTGGGAAGGAAACAGTGCTACTTGCACGCTCAACCTCAAGGGCTGGGACAAAGAGGAGAGGTTCCTGATCCGCTAGGACAAAAAGGAACATTTGGCGTTCATGGGGGTCACTGTAAAAGCCAGTGAGGTAATTGATTGTGACGGGGTCAGATACGACAGCGACGTCTAGTTTTTCTGATTCAAGATATGTTACGATTTGTTGTAATTTAGACATATGCTACCTTCTTTCTACCCCTCTATTTTGGCAAAAAAAGAGAGAAAATGCAAGGGAGAAGGGTAAAAGAAAAGACAAAAAGAACTCCGACAAGATAGCGGAGTTCTTTAATCTAGTTTTCCTTAGTTTAAGAAAAGTCAGCCTTGCTTTTGACGTCGCTATATTCTTCAGCAATTTCTTGGCTGAGAATATCCTCGTAGGCAGGGAGTTGGATATCTTGACCATATTTCTTCTTGAGGGCAGTTGTGACTAGGCGATAAGCTAGATTGGCATTGCGAGAAAGGATAGGTCCGTGGAAATAGGAACCAAAGACATTCTTATAATGAACCCCTTCGCCGACTTTTTCTTCGTTGTTTCCATTTCCATAGACAACCTGTCCCAGTGGTTTTTGGTCGTCTGAGAGGAAGGTACGACCCTGGTGATTTTCAAAACCATAATAGGTTTCATCGAAATCTTCATTGTGAATCTTGATATCACCGATAAAGCGGTTATTGGTCTGGTTGAGGGTGTAGTGACCCATAACCCCTAGCCCTTCGATGCGTTTCCCTGAAGCTTCAACATAATATTGGCCCAATAGTTGGAAACCACCGCAGATAGCGAGAACTACACCGTCATTTTGGATGTAGTTGTCAATACTCTCTTTTTTAGCAGGAAGGTCGTCTGCAATAATACTTTGTTCAAAGTCTTGACCGCCACCGAAAAAGGCGATGTCGTAGTGATTTTCGTCAAAGTCATCATGGAGAGAAACGATGTCAACCGTCACATGGGCTCCCAGTTTTTCAGCCACATACTTGAGCATGAGGATGTTTCCATTGTCCCCATAGGTATTCATGAGATTTCCGTAGAGGTGAGCAATGTTGAGCTGATAAGGGTAATTGCCATCTTTTGAGGAAAGTGAAGTATAAACCATTAGTTCATCTCCTTTCTAACAATCTGACGACTAGCCAGCAGTTCGCGGAATTCCAGCATAGCAGTATAGGTAGCTAGGATATAGGCATGCTTGCAGTCTTGGTTCTCAATGGTCTTGAGAACTTGCTCCAGATTGCTTGTTTCAGTGATTTTCTCAGCTGGATAGCCTGTCACTCGGAGACGACGTGCAATTTCAGAATGGCGAACACCGCCAGCGTTGATTTCAGGAATGTCCATCTCAGTGATTTGTTCAAAATCAGCATCCCAAATCCAGCTAGTATCAATTCCGTCCGCATAGTTGGCATTAAGGAGAACAGATAGGCTAAATGGATAAGGCGCTAGTTTAATCATTTCGATAGCTTGAGTTGCACCGACTGGATTTTTAATCAAGACGAGGGTACATTCCTTGTCACCGATATGGAAGGTTTCCTGACGACCAAAGACAGCACGGCTCTTATCAAATCCCTGCTTGATGAGTTGTGAATCGGCACCGAGGAAACGGGCGATAGCCACAGCAGCTAGAGCGTTATAGATATTGTAGAGTCCACCGATTTGGATACCGTATTCTTGGCCGTCTATGACAAAGCGAGAGTGATTGTTGGTCAACTCAACCAGTTCTGTCAAGCGATAGTCTAAATCAGGACGTTTACATCCACAGCCTTCACAGATATAGGCACCCAAGTTTGCATAGGTATTGTGCTCGTATTTGAGGATGCCTTGACAGTCAGGGCAGAGGATTCCTTCGGTATTATAGTGAGCCAGTTTGGCTGGCCCTTTTTCTAAGTCAAAACCAAAATACTCTACAGGATTTGGAATAGCTGGCTTGTAGAAAAGTGGACTGTCTCCATTAAGAAGAACAGTAGCCGTGGGCACCTTACGGATGGCATCCAAAATCATCTTGTAAGTTGTGTAAATCTCGCCATAGCGGTCCATCTGGTCACGGAAGATATTAGTGATAACAAATAGGCTTGGCTGGATATAGTCACAGATACGAGATAGACTGGCCTCGTCGATTTCTAGGACGGCAATATTTTTCCCAGTTTTAGAAGATTTGGCTGTTAAGAAGGTTGTCGCAATTCCTGTGATCATGTTGGCACCGCTTGGGTTGGTCAGAACTTGACCATAAACCTCTTTTAAAATGCCGACAGTGAGGGCAGTTGTCAAGGTTTTTCCGTTGGTTCCAGTGATCACAACAATCTCGTAGTTCTTAGCTAAATTTTGTAAAATATCTTTATCAAATTGAAGGGCAAGTTTTCCTGGGAGCGTACTTCCACGGCCAAGACGGCTTAAAATGAAGTGGGAAGAACGCCCAGCAAGAAGGCCCAAAGTAGTTTTTAATTTCATGTTTCTATTATATCATAAAAGAGGGAAAAGACAGATTTGATACTCAATGAAAATCAAAGAGCAAACTAGGAAGCTAGCCGCAGGTTGCTCAAAGTACTGCTTTGAGGTTGTAGATAAGACTGACGAAGTCAGTCACATATATATACGGCAAGGTGAAGCTGACGTAGTTTGAAGAGATTTTCGAAGAGTATGAGATTTCGCAGAAATGAAAACAGCCCTCAGAGGGCTGTTCGATACGATTAAATCTCAACTTAAATCGCAAACAAGTCATTCAAGTTCTCAGCCAAGGTTGGGTGAGTGAAGATTTGTTTTGTGAAGTAAGTGTAAGGAATCTTGTTGTCCATAGCAACAGTGATGATGTTGATGATTTCTTGAGAACCTTCTGAGAAGATGCTTGCTCCAAGAATTTCTTTTGTTTCAGTATTCACAACAGCTTTGAAAGCTCCGCGAAGGTCTCCGTTTACGTGACCACGAGGCATTGCTGCAACAGGGATTTCCTTAACAGCGTATGGAAGTTTCAAATCAGCTGCTTGGCTTTCAGTCAAACCAACTTGTGAAAGTGCAGGTGTGATGAACATAGTGTTTGGTACATTGAGACGGTCTTCAAGTGTGTAGCTACCATCTCCAGCAAGGTAGCTGTAGACAACACGGAAGTCATCAAGTGAAATGTAAGTAAATTGAAGGCCACCGTTGACATCTCCAACTGCAAAGACACCAGGAACGTTTGTTTGACAATGTTTGTCTACTTTAATAGCGCCACGTTCAGTTAGTTCAATATCTGTATTTTCAAGTTGAAGTGGTTCTACATTTGGTTTACGTCCAGTTGCGTAGAGAAGGGCATCGAAACGGTAAGTTTCGTTTTCAGTTACGACAAGGACTTGGTCGCCGTCGTTTTTGATTTCAGTAGTACGGATGTTTTGAAGCAATTCAATGCCGTCTTCTTCCATGTATTGTTTAGCAAGAGCTGCGATGGAAGGTTCTGCACGAGGTAGGAAAGTATCCAAGGCATCTAGGACTGTAACCTTGCTTCCAAGTTTGTTGTAAAGACCAGCAAATTCAAGACCGATGTTTCCGCCACCAAGGACTCCAAGTTTTTCAGGCAATTTGTCCAAGTTTTGGATACCTGTTGAGTCAAAGACGTTTTTGCTTGTAGCAAGTCCAGGAATTGGCAAGACGTTTGAAACAGCACCAGTGTTGATGACGATAGTTTCAGCAGTCAGTTCTTGTTTTTCATCACCAGCTTGGATTTCAATGACTTTGTTTGAAAGGAAGTGAGCTTCCGCATCAAATATGTCCACGCCTGTACCAGCAACAGTAGCATAGTTTTTACCGTTGAGGCGACCAGTGATAGTGTTTTTGGTAGTAATCACTTCTTCAAAAGATAAGTCCTTCTCAGCAGCAACTAGCAAAGTTTTAGTTGGGATACAACCAATGTTGATACAAGTTCCACCATACATAGCTTTGCTACGTTCAACGAGGGCAACTTTCTTGCCAGCTGAAGCCAATTTACCTGCTAGTGTTTTACCAGCTTTACCAAATCCGATAACGATTAAATCATAAGTTAACATTTATCTTCCTCCTATTCGCATTTCATTCTAGCACAAGAAAAAAACTTTTGCACAATTCTGCTACGCTTTAAAAAATTTTATGGAAAAGTGGAAATTTTGGCCTCATTTTCTCAGAAAAACCGCTTACATGATTTTATCGACGGATTTAGCTATCTTTTGCTTCTCTCTTGTGTTATACTAGATAGGTTGCAAAGAAAACAGTACTTTTCTTTTGTGGAAAAGAAGCAACACGATTTTGTATCCAGTATATGAAAATACGTCATAAAAAGAAAAGTATAAACTAAGCCCTATAGGGTGGCTTCGCACCACCTTTAGAAAGAAGAAGAACGTGAAATTTAATGAATTAAACTTGTCTGCTGATTTGCTAGCAGAGATTGAAAAAGCTGGTTTTGTAGAAGCCAGTCCTATCCAAGAACAAACTATTCCCTTGGCCCTTGAAGGCAAGGATGTTATCGGTCAAGCTCAGACTGGTACAGGAAAAACTGCAGCCTTTGGCTTGCCAACCCTTGAAAAAATCCGTACAGAAGAAGAAACTATCCAAGCCTTGGTCATCGCTCCAACTCGTGAACTAGCTGTCCAAAGTCAAGAAGAACTCTTCCGCTTTGGTCGCAGTAAGGGAGTCAAAGTCCGTTCAGTATATGGTGGATCAAGCATTGAAAAACAAATTAAGGCTCTTAAATCTGGTGCCCATATCGTGGTGGGAACTCCAGGTCGCCTCTTGGACTTGATTAAACGCAAGGCCTTGAAATTACAAGATATTGAAACGCTTATCCTTGACGAAGCAGATGAAATGCTCAACATGGGCTTCCTTGAAGACATCGAAGCCATCATCTCTCGTGTTCCTGAAAATCGACAAACCTTGCTCTTCTCAGCAACTATGCCAGATGCTATCAAACGTATCGGTGTTCAGTTTATGAAAGAACCTGAGCATGTGAAGATTGCTGCCAAGGAATTGACAACAGAATTAGTTGACCAGTACTATATCCGAGTTAAAGAACAAGAAAAATTTGATACCATGACTCGTCTTATGGATGTGGAACAACCAGAACTTGCTATCGTATTTGGTCGTACAAAACGCCGTGTAGATGAATTGACTCGTGGACTTAAAATCCGTGGCTTCCGTGCAGAAGGAATTCATGGCGACCTAGACCAAAACAAACGTCTTCGTGTCCTTCGTGACTTCAAAAATGGCAATCTCGATGTTTTGGTTGCAACAGACGTGGCAGCACGTGGTTTGGATATCTCAGGTGTGACTCATGTCTATAACTACGATATCCCACAAGATCCTGAAAGTTATGTTCACCGTATAGGTCGTACAGGTCGTGCTGGTAAGTCAGGTCAGTCTATTACCTTCGTTTCACCAAATGAAATGGGCTACCTCCAAATCATTGAGAATTTGACCAAGAAACGCATGAAAGGTCTCAAACCTGCAAGTGCAGAAGAAGCCTTCCAAGCAAAAAAACAAGTGGCTCTTAAGAAAATTGAACGTGATTTTGCAGATGAGACTATCCGTGCCAACTTTGAGAAATTTGGTAAGGATGCTCGTAAGCTAGCTGCCGAATTTACTCCAGAAGAATTGGCAATGTATATTTTGAGTCTGACAGTCCAAGACCCAGATAGCCTTCCAGAAGTGGAGATTGCACGTGAAAAACCACTGCCATTTAAACCATCAGCTAATGGCTTCGGTGGTAAAGCTAAGGGAGGTCGTCGTGGAGATGACCGTCGTGATAATCGCCGAGGAGATAACCGTCGTGGTGGTCGTCGTGATGATTTCAAGAAAGTCAGTCGTGGAGATAATCGTTTTGATAAGGAAAAACGTTACCGTAAGGATAATAAAAAACCACGCACTACTTCAAGCGAAAAGAAAACAGGCTTTGTGATTCGTAACAAGGGCGATAAATAAGAAAAAGCGGTTCAAAATGAATCGCTTTTTTATATAAGGAGACCGAATGGAAAAAGAAAGATAGATAAAATAGTTATATTATCTTTTTGTAATATTATAATACACAAAAATAGGGAGCTTGTCAATAGAAAAGAAGCAATTTAATTAAAAATATTCTTGTTTTTTCAAATTGCAATTAAATAAGCAATTTTCAGATAATAATTGAAAATTCAAGCTGTTTATGTTATAATGATAGCGATTAAATTCGAGGTGAAAAATGGCACATTTATTAGAAAAAACTAGAAAAATTACTTCTATTCTGAAGCGTTCGGAGGAGCAGTTACAGGAAGAACTTCCCTACAATGCGATTACCCGTCAATTGGCAGACATTATTGACTGTAACGCTTGTATCGTCAATAGCAAGGGACGTCTCCTTGGTTATTTTATGCGTTACAAAACCAATACGGATCGTGTAGAGCAGTTCTTCCAAACTAAGATTTTCCCTGATATATATATTCAGGGAGCCAACATGATTTATGATACAGAAGCCAATCTGACAGTTGATCATGATTTGAGTATTTTCCCTGTGGAAAGTCGTTCTGATTTTCCAGATGGTTTGACGACTATTGCACCGATTCATGTATCAGGGATTCGCCTTGGTTCTTTGATTATTTGGCGCAATGATAAAGAATTTGATGACGAGGACTTGATTCTTGTTGAGATTGCCAGTACCGTTGTTGGGATTCAGCTTCTTAACTTCCAACGTGAAGAGGATGAGAAAAATATTCGCCGTCGTACTGCTGTTACCATGGCGGTTAATACCCTTTCTTATTCCGAACTCCGTGCTGTTTCAGCAATTTTAGGGGAGTTAAATGGCAATGAAGGTCAGTTGACTGCGTCAGTGATTGCAGACCGTATCGGAATTACCCGTTCTGTGATTGTCAATGCCCTTCGTAAACTTGAGTCTGCGGGGATTATTGAAAGTCGCTCGCTTGGAATGAAGGGAACCTATCTTAAGGTCTTGATTTCAGATATTTTTGAAGAAGTGAAGAAAAGAGATTACTAATGGCTAAAGCTTTAATTTCGATTGACTATACAGAAGATTTTGTTGCTGACAGTGGTAAATTGACAGCAGGTGTTCCAGCTCAAGCTATTTCGGAAGCCATTAGTAAGGTGACACGGTTAGCTTTTGAACGCGGAGATTATATCTTCTTTACCATTGATGCTCACGAGGAAAACGATTGTTTCCATCCAGAAAGTAAATTATTTCCTCCTCACAATTTGATTGGCACTAGTGGACGGAATTTATACGGAGATTTGGGAACCTTTTATCAAGAGCATGGTTCAGACAGTCGTGTCTTTTGGATGGATAAACGCCATTACTCAGCTTTTTCGGGAACTGACCTGGATATCCGTTTGAGAGAGCGTCGAGTGTCTACCGTTATCTTAACAGGAGTTTTGACCGATATCTGTGTCCTACATACAGCTATAGATGCCTATAATCTAGGATATGATATCGAGATTGTTAAACCAGCTGTTGCTTCCATCTGGCCTGAAAATCACCAATTTGCCCTTGGACATTTCAAAAATACACTTGGAGCTAAGTTAGTAGATGAAAATCTAAATGAAATTTTAGACTAACTTGCTTAGTAAAAATGAAAAAAATCTGAAAAAAGTGTTGACAAGCATCCTAAAAGTTGATATACTAGTAAAGTAATCGACGCGGGGATGGCGGAATTGGCAGACGCGCAGGACTAAGGATCCTGTGACCGCTTTAGGTCGTGAGGGTTCAAGTCCCTCTCTCCGCATAGGACAAGAGTTAGCTTAGGCTAGCTCTTTTGTTTTATAAGGTTTATAATATCTATGGTGGGTGTCCATCGTTTTCAGATAAATAATATCGTTTGAAATTTCTCCTAATTCTATCTACTCTTTCTACTTTTTCCGAATAAATAGATAGAACCATCGAATCTAGTAAATCTAGATTTAAAACTATGGTATAATGAAAGGAGAAGAAATATGACTGTACGTCATCCGGGCATCAGCCCGACCAACGATTTGGTTGCTAAAAAAATCTTTAGCAATCCAGAGATCACTTGTCAATTTATCCGCGATATGCTGGACTTGCCAGCCAAAAATGTGACCATTTTAGAGGGAAGTAATATTCACGTCTTGCCTTCCATGCCGTACTCGGCGCAGGATTTCTATACTAGCATAGATGTCTTGGCGGAGTTAGACAACGGTACGCAAGTTATTATTGAAATTCAAGTTCATCATCAGAATTTTTTCATCAATCGCCTGTGGGCTTACCTGTGCAGTCAGGTCAATCAAAATCTAGAAAAAATTCGCCAACGTGAAGGTGATACTCATCAAAGTTACAAACACATCGCACCAGTATACGCAATCGCTATTGTAGATAGTAATTATTTCCAAGATGATTTAGCCTTTCACAGCTTTAGTATGCGCGAGGATACGACAGGTGAGGTTTTAAGCATAACCAATAATGGACAAGAAAACCATCTAGTCAAGATGGCGTTCTTAGAATTAAAAAAATATAGAGAAACCAGCAAAGACGAGGTTCGTAAGCCATGGTTGGAGTTTTTTGGGAATAAACCCTTTACCCAAGAACCCGAGCGAGCCATCAGTCAGGCAGACCAACTGCTGGACTATAAGAGCTGGTCCGAGGAGGACAGGAAAATGTTTAGTCAACTACGTATGCGAGAAGAACAAGCGCTATTGGCTCATGACTATGCTTTGGAGCAAGCTGAAGAAAAAGGATTAGAACGTGGGAAAGTTGAAGGAAGAGAAGAAGGGAAACTTTTTGCCTTCCTAGATATGGTTCGTCAAGGTATCCTGACACCTGAGATTGCCAGCCAACAGTTAGGTATAACTGTCTCTGAGTTTGAAGAACTATTGAAAGAGCATCGCAAATAAGAACTAAAAAAATACAGAGAAACCAGCAAAGACGAGGTTCGTAAGCCATGGTTGGAGTTTTTTGGGAATAAGCCCTTTACACAGCAACCCGAGCGAGCCATCAGCCAAGCAGATCAACTGCTAGACTACAAGAGCTGGTCCGAGGAGGACAGGAAGATGTTTAGTCAACTACGTATGCGAGAAGAACAAGCCTTGTTAGCACAGGACTATGCTTTGGAAACTGCTAGGGCAGAAGGTATTGAAAAAGGTATCGAACAAGGTTTAGAGCGTGGTATTGAACAAGGACTGGAACGAGGACGAGCAGAGGGTATCGAAGAGGGATTAAAAGTAGGTCTAGTAAATCTCGTTCGCCAAGGTCTTTTGACTTCTGAAGTTGCAAGTCAGCAGTTAGGCATGACTGTCTCTGAGTTTGAGGCACTATTATAAGACCATAACCAATAACGGACAAGAAAACCATCTAGTCAAGATGGCGTTCTTGGAACTAAAAAAATACAGAGAAGCCAGCAAGGATAAGGTTCGCAAGCCATGGTTGGAGTTTTTTGGGAGAAGCTCTTTACCCAATAATAAGCTTTCATCAATCCGCTGTCTATAAAATGTAAGGATAGGCAGTCTACCATTTAAAATAAAATAATGACAGATTTTTCCGAAGCAAAAGGTAAGATCTGTTTTTTATTTATATTAAATTTTTATAACATATGGTCTAAAACAGCAGTATAATAAACCTTGCATATATATATATATATATCAGAAACGCCTTGAAATATAACGATTACAGCGTTTACATCTTTGGTTGATGTTTATGTAAATGCTTGATTTTTTATTTTAAAAGTATTAACATAATATTGAGTCATTTTGTCTCTAAGATTTTAAACTTATTCTACTGAAAGAATAGAAAGGACATATTTATGTTTGGTAAAAAGTGTAATGATAATGGTGAAAAATTATACCGTTATTCTATTCGGAAATACCATTTTGGTGCTGCAAGTGTTGCCGTAGCGGCATTAATGTTTTTCGCTAATGGTGCGGTTAAGGCAGATACTTTACCTGTATCACCTGTTACGGCCAATACTGAAAAGGTAAATGCTGGTGTTACGGGACTGACAGAGGGAGTTCCTCCTAAAGAGAATCTTATAGAGAAATCAAAAGAAGTAGAGAGTGACAAAACACCTGCTGCTCAGAAGCAAGTGGATAAGTCTCCTCTTGTTCAGGCTATTAGTGAACTTCAAGCTGCAATTGCAAAAGTAGACGAGGAAAGTTTATTAAGTCTATCTAATCAACTTTCTCAATTAACCGATGAAAATAAGCGTTTACTTGATGGAGAAGACATTTCTCAGGAAGCGCTTACAAGACAAGTAAGTCGAGTTCAATCTCTTACAGAGCAAGTGCGTCAACTTAAGTCTAAGACTGAGGATAAAACCTCTAACAAGGAAGATAGAGCTGATTCTAAAGCTCAAAATACAAAAGAGCTTAAAGTATCTGATAAAGCTGTGACTCCTACTAATCAGGCTGAAGAAATCAAAGCTGTTCAAAAAGATGAAAATAAAGGGGAAGACACTGCTAATAAAGATAAATTAGAAGCACTTTCTAAAAGTTTAATCACTTACTTAGATACTGCTAAAAAAATTGAACGCCCTGAGACCAAGAAACTCTTGGAGGGAGTAGAAGAAATTGTCCGCTCTGTCGAAAATGGGTTAGCAAATCCGAAATTATCTGCTTCAGAGATAGAAGAGTTAATGAAGCAAGGTAAGCAAGCAGAGAAAAAACTTGTCTTAGCAGTAACTCGTGAAAACTCAGGTAAGCGTGATACTCGAAATGGAAATAAGATGCTTCCAGAATCTTATTTTAGAGCACCTAATACTAGAGAAGGGGCTAATACGGAGTTTGGGAATGCATACACAGCATGGATGATTACAAACGATGACGTTAGAAGATTCCAATCAGCAGGTATTAATGATCCAAACTATCATGGATATAATTATCCAGTAGGGACATTCTTGTATAACTCGAATAATGCTGAAAATAGCCCGATTAACAATAATAATATGCAAGGTCCTCAAAGAATTGCATGGACTAGAAATAGGGTTTATGTACAGGTAAATCGTGTATCAGGGAACGAACAAACAGGTTATGAGTTTAACTGGAAAATTCAATTCAACAATGGTCATGAACCTCACCAAAAACCATTCTACTATTTTACATTGCCTGACGGACATAATTTTAGTAGTTCAGTTGTGTTAAAAGAAAATGAATCACAAATTGCAACAGGAACTATTGAAGATGTATTGGAAAAATCTCAAGGTCTTCTGAATGGTAAAATGGGTACAACTGAAGGCGTTAATGGTGGAGAATATTACAAAGGTACAGGTCTTATTAATGGTCGCCCATATATTCAAGCACCTATTAGAACATTAGAAGATTTTGTTAAGAATTCTACCAACTACTACTTTAATAGAAGTGGTGTAAATGGAGATATTATTCAAAAATCGGATTTCCTATTTGAAAATATTAGAAACTCAACTAAAAACATTATCGCAATTCAGCCTCAAGGAAGAAATCCAGGAGGATTTAACCATTCTTATTCATTCGAATTTACAACACATTCTAATAGTGCAGATGCTCCTTATTATGTTGCAGGTGTGAAGACATATGAAACTACTTTGGGATTAACTCAACACAGAAGTTACTCTCAATGGGGAACATTGAAAGATGCCTATACTATTAAAACAGATTCATTTACGAACGGGGACTTTAAAAAGAAAACTTTCTTAAAAGGAACTCAATTAGGAGCTTTTGAAAATTCTTCATACAGTTTTAATAGTGATGCTGTAAGTACTGTAATGGGAGATAGATTTATTGATGCAGGATTAGTATTAAGAAATAATACTACTGGTCAAGATGAAAGACCTCGAAAAGGAGGATTATTACTAAAAATAACTCCTACAGCAACCATTGATGGTTCTAAGTATTCTCATATTCATAACTTCTATAATTATAATAATCCTAATGACGCTTTAACGAACTCTAAAGATAGAACAAAAGGTGGACATTTAGCTTACTTAGAAGGAACATATAATGGTTCAACGATTAAAATTCCATTCTCATTTAATATTGTAACTCAGTCAGATATTTTTGAGCCTATAAAAAATGAAGCAAAAGAGAATCAAGCTCGAAAAACAACTGATAACTTAGGAAATGCCACAGACTTTATTTCTGGATATAATAATATTTCAAGTAGAATTCCTGATTTGTTTACAAATTGGAATGAAGGGAATTCAGATACATTTAGAAATATATTTAAAGGGAATTCAGATACATTCCCAGGTTCTTCAAATGATATTAAAAACCGTGCCATTAAAAATGTAGAGTGGGCAGATGGAAATAGCAATTTAACAGGTGAAAAAATTGTCCCTGTAAAAGTACGTTATACTCCACAAGGAGCAGCTGCTTATGAGGAAACAAAATATGTAACTCTACCTCGTGAGTTAAACAACTTATCAATTGGACAAGTTTTAACTGAAGCTCAAAAACAAAAAATTATCGAATTAGCGAAAACTACATTTGATGTTGATTCAGCAAGTTTTGATGGAAATACTGCTAAAGTAGGGGTTAAGAAACAAGTTAAAATTACCTACATGGATAATGAGAAGAATGCATTAACAGGAAATAAAGATGATTCCGTTCGTTATGTAGATTTTCATTTTACAAACTTAACAGTTCCAGACTCTAATAAGCCAGTTGTTACAATGAATGGTAGAACATTGACTACAAACGCAGAGGAAAACCAATTTATTATTTATCGTGGAGCTGCATTTAATCCAACATTCAAAGTAACAGATGAGAGTAGAATTGGTAGCTTGATGGTAAGAAACTTACCAAAAGGGGTTTATTTTAATAAAGTTGATAATGTTGATAAAGAGCGTGTAGGAACTACTACTGTTTTAAATCATACAATTTCTGGTGATGATAGTAATAAAGTTGCAGATGATGCTACTTTAGGGGAACAAATTGCATCAGTTGAAGCTTCTGACCAATATGGTAATAGAGAAACATATAAATTTAAATATCGTATTGTAGATATTCAAGCAAAAAATAGTACGACAGAAAATCGTACTGTTGGAAGTGAATTAGGAAATTCTCGTAATTACTTTAAAGTAGCAGAAAGTAATACTGTAAATAATACTGTAAATAATGATAAGTACTATCCAGAAAATATTCAGTTTAAATGGAATGAATTTGATTTTATTAGATTTACTGAGGTTCCCGATAATACGAAATTAAACGAATTAGGAACTATTACTAAGTATATTGCTACGGCTGTATTCCCTAGTACTGTAAATACAAAATCAATAGGTGGAGTAAATTATACAATTTATACACCTACTAAAAAAGCTGTACCAATGACGTTTAATGTGACGGATACTGTCGCTCCTACTGTTAAAATGACAAATCCGAATAATACTGATTATACACTGGGAGGTTCTGAAAATGGAGTTCCAGAGATAGAGGTATTTAGAGGAGCAACTTTAAATATTCCATTAAAAATGCATGATAATAATGTGCATGGAAAAATTAATATTAAGCAAATTAGTGGATTGCCTGCTGGGGTTACCTTAAAAGACGGAAATACTGTTATAAATAATGGAAATACTCTTTCAAAAAATAGTGGTTCAGAAACAAATCCTGCGACTGCTACTATTACGGGTAAAGTGGCTCCTAATGCTACATTAGGAACAAATGTTGTTACCTTAAAAGTTTCAGATGATGCAACAGGAAATGTAGATAGAGGAAATCAAGCTACACTTAAATTCAAAGTTAAAACATATGATTTAGCTTTTGAAGATAGAGGTACACGAGTTGACGATAATACTCGTTCAGATGTATTAGGATTAAATACTCAAAGCTTAGATCCAAATCATTATTTAGCAATTACTGATGGAAGAAATGTAACGAATGATTGGGGTAGTGGAATGGTATTCCGCTATCTAAAAGATAATAGAGAAATTAGAGAACATGTTTCTTTTGACAAGATTGGAAAACATTCAGTTAAGGCAAGAGCTTATTTCCCTAATAGTAAAACTTCTACACAAGGATTACCAACAAATCCGCCAGGATTAACAGGGGATACTGCTTCTACTAATGGAAGAGGATTTTTAGAAAAAACAATTGAGTTTAATGTGAAGCCAAATGCGCCAACAATAGCTCAACCTCAATTCTATGGTACAGCAAGTTCAAAACCAACAGTAACCGTAGAAGGTCTTCCAACAAGTGCTCAATTACAAAATGGAGCAACTGTGACTGTTGAGCTCTATCAAGGAACTACTAGAGTCGCTAGCAAGATTGTAACAGATAGAAGTGGAACGACAACTTTATCAGCAGAGAACTTTACAACTAACTTAACAGAAGGACAACAAGTTTATGCAGTAGTAAAAGTTAGTGGAGGACAAGGTACAACAGCTTATTCTGTAAATTCTGATAATAGTGAAAATAGAAACGTTACAGGAAGAAGCACACTTTCAAACTTAGCATCTAATAAATTAGTCGTTCAAGTTCAAGATTTGACGAATAATCGTAGAGGAACTCTTTCTGAGGCTGAAAAAAATACGATTAAGCAAGCAATTTTTGAAGCAAATAAAAATGGAGTATTAAGAGGAAAACAAGCTTCTGATATTACTATTTCGGATACTGGATTAATTACTGCATTAGATAAAGACAATAAGATTGCAGAATTACAAATTAATCCGAGAACTAATGTCGTTACTCGATTTGCATATATTCGTGATGATTACAATATTACGTATACGAATAATGGAAAACCTGCAAACCGTTCAACAGATCCAGGGTTTGAATGGAGTCAGGACAGAAAATCATTAATTTATAAATTTGATGCAACGAGTGGTGTTGCTCTACAAACAAATGAAGTTTTAAAAACTATTACCGCTACTCCAAAAAATAGTCAAGGACAACCATCCCTAACGACTGTTACAGGGAATGATAAAGCATTAGGAGAAGCAAATTCTAATGGTTTCAGCAGAAACGCGTCTACTGGATATTTTAGTAAAAATGGAGTAGGAGTTAACGTATTAGATTTAGTAAATCCAACATCATATGGTGGTGGAGGAAATGTTGATAATACTACGAATAAGCTTGTTGAGAATAATCGTACAGATATCAATAATAGAAATATTGTTGGTACTACTCTAGGAAGCGATAGTATTTCAGCTGCAAATAGTGCCAATGCAATTCCTTTAACTAATGTTGTTAAAGGGCAAAATGGTAGTTCATTAGTTGTGAAAAAACAATTGTATCTAATGCCGAAATATACAAATGATCAGTTATTACAAGATCGTGGAAATACAAATGCTAATAACACAAATGTCATTAATGTATACTTTGTGCCAGTAGATCCAACAGCTCCTCAAGTTGAACGTTCAACTTTAAATACTTTAGCGACTACAAGTGCTCAAGCAGGCCGTCTAGCAGATAATACTTCTTTTGCTAGCTTAGCCAAAGTGACAGATAACTACGATAAGGATGATGTAACAAATCCTTCAAGTAATACTGTTCGTAATAAATTAAACATGTGGGTTAAGAAAGGTGACACTAAAGTACAGATTGTCGCAAATGGTGTTGAGAACACAGCTGTTATTAATAGCTTGAAAAAAGAAATCGATCCAGCCACATATGAAGTAATTGCTAAAACAACCGATGCTTCTGGTAATAAGAGTCATGAGGATAATAGCGATGGTGCAAAACTTGGATTCTTCAAGGTGGGTTATGACTTAGTTGCACATGAAACTATCAATGTTAAACAAGGGGAACGTTTAACACAAGATGAGTTAAATAAATTAATTCAAGTTCAAGAAGGAAATACGCTTCAAAATTTACCACAAGGTGCAACTGTCACAGCTGCTCTCGAAACTAGCAGTATAAGAAGTGGAAGCGAAGAAATAAAAACTGTAGAAGCAACGGTTGATTTTGGTCAAGGTAGAACTAAGAAACTGAATATTAGATACAGAGTGCTTCGAACTTTCCCTATTGCTAATCTTGTTTACGATTTCTACAGACAACCTCGTAATGATAACGAACTAAGTTATTACACGAATACAGGATTACCACAAGGTATGAGCTGGTATGTTAAAAAAGGAACACAAACTACTAATCACGGACGAATCCAAGAGCTTCTCAGAGCAGATGGACTTGGAACAACTGAATATACCTTTGGTGCTAAATATAATGCTGGTCGATTTACAAATAGGCCTGAAGATGATGACAAATTAAAACATGAGGGTAGACTTGTCCACAAAGTTTTCGATGTAATGCTTAATCCGACTAAGGTTACGGTTGATCAAGGAGCAAGTTTGTCTGACCAACAAGCGAGAGATGCAGTAATCAAGGTAGCTAATTCAGAAAACTTGCCAGAAGGAACAACTTATGAATGGGTTAATGCTAGTGGAGTAAGAGAAAATGCAAGGGCAACAACTTCAGGAGAACAGACGTTCCATGTCAAGATAACCTTGCCGAAGTCACAGGTTACAGGTTCTGATCTTCCAGGGGCAACTCAAGTTCAACCAAGTAAGATAATTCCAGTAACTGTAAATGTAACACCTCCAAAACCAACATTTGACACTGCTCCAGTGACTTCAACTTCACGTACGATTACAGGTACATTGGGAGGATTGAATGCTTCTGCTGGTAAAGCAGTAGTCAGAGTTGCGCTGAATGATGGAAGTGGTCGCGTATTAACAAGCGAAAACAATGGCGGAGTAACTATCAACGGTAATACATGGACGGCAACTCTTCCTGATGATGTCAAACTTCGTCAGTCTGTTCAAAAAAATGGTGAAAACGTTAAACCAGCAAATCTAACAGTAACAACAACTATAGCAGGTACTCAATTGAGCAGGCAGGGAGATGATAAGGTTGTTCAAATGGGAAGTTATGCTATAACTCCTGCCATAGCTGGTAGCAAACATATTGATTTCACTGTTCCACATGATGCTAAACGAGTTGAATTACGATTCCATAATAATCAAGAAACAGGGGATAAATCAAACAGTATTGTACTTGTTCGTGGAACGGATGGATGGCATACAGAAGCAACAAGAACTAATTCAGCAACAGTGACGAATGCAAATGGATATGTCAGAACAATTACTTCTATTCCAAGCACTACTAATCCAGCAGAAAATAATATTCGTATTGCTCTAAATGAACAAAGCGGAACGGCAAAACTTCATATTAAAGAAGAAAATGCAAACGGAGATAACACTGATTCCTATAATAAAGGGTTAGGACTTCGTGTCTACACTCAACCAGACGCAGGACAAGAGCCAGCTGCGACAGGTAAGTGGAAAGTTGCTAGTGTGACGAATACTAAGCCTACACTATCTTATAAAGGATCAGAAGCAAGTAGCGAAACAGCACGTAAAGTCTTCCCATCAGGAACAAGTATCACTAAAGCTATGCTAGAAAATCTAGTAACTGTTGGAGATACAGAAGATAAAGCTACAAATGAAACTGACAAACCGTACGGCACACCTACAGTAAACATTGTTTCTGGATTAAAAGAAACACCTGGAAAAGCAACTCCAGCTGGACGTTATACAGCAGTTCTTAAGGCGGTTGACAGTCAAGGTAAAGAAAGTGACCCGTTGACCGTGTATGTGGGAGTGGTGTCTACGGATGTTAAATACCAACCAAAAGTAGGCGGGGAAACGAAAGGCACACCAATTACGATTGATGTTCCATCAGGAGCGCATCACCAAGGTGAAACCATCCCATACACACCAAAAGAAATCACAGTTGGAGATAAAGTGTATGTGCCAGCTGAAGACGGTAACAAGACTGTTACATTGACAGACAAACCACAAACTGTAGAAGTAGCCTATAAAGAAAAAGATGCTTCAACAGAAGTGAAATACCAACCAAAAGTAGGCGGGGAAACGAAAGGCACACCAATTACGATTGATGTTCCATCAGGAGCGCATCACCAAGGTGAAACCATCCCATACACACCAAAAGAAATCACAGTTGGAGATAAAGTGTATGTGCCAGCTGAAGACGGTAACAAGACTGTTACATTGACAGACAAACCACAAACTGTAGAAGTAACGTACGTAGAAAAACCATCTACATCAACTCCAACATTTACGGTAGGAATACAAAATCCACAAACAGGAAATGTTGAAGTAACAGTTGATGGGATTCCTGAAGGTACTAAAGTTAAATTACCAGGTATTGCTAGCGAAAAAGTTGTAACTGGAGGAAAAGTAGAGTTAACTCATAACGAGTTACCTGTAAATCCAACAACAGGAAGAGGAATTGCCCAAGAAGATGGTAAACTTCCAAAAGAAGGAACTAGTGATATTACAATTCCTGGTAAATTAACTAGCGCTAAAGGTGAACCAGCAAGAGAATTTGAAGTAACAATTCCACTACCAATTGTAGTTCCAGATCCAGAACACTTAACACCGAAAGAAATAGAAAAATTGGTGGATAAAGTTAAAGAATCTAATCCAAATACAATTGTGACTGCGGATGATAAGGGTAATGTTACCGTTACAGATAAAACAACTGGTGATTCAGTACTAATCCCAGCCAAAGATTTAACTGTTAAAGACTTCGAACTAGTGAAACCAACCGACAAAGTTCCAGTCAAAGACACAGCCCACTTAACTCCAGAAGAGAAAAAACAAGTGGCAGACAAAGTCAAAGACAAGAACCCAGGTAAGGAAGTAACAGTAGGCGACGACGGAACAGCAACAGTGACAGATCCAACAACAGGAATCAGTCATACAATTCCAGGAACAGAGCTAGTAAACCAAGACTTCGAACTAGTGAAACCAACCGACAAAGTTCCAGTCAAAGACACAGCCCACTTAACTCCAGAAGAGAAGAAACAAGTGGCAGATAAAGTCAAAGACAAGAACCCAGGTAAGGAAGTAACAGTAGGCGACGATGG
>NZ_PNGD01000011.1:3639-34582 GCF_002871495.1 Streptococcus sp. UMB0029 | reverse complement strand
ACAGCAACAGTGACAGATCCAAGAACAGGAATCAGTCATACAATTCCAGGAACAGAGCTAGTAAACCAAGACTTCGAACTAGTGAAACCAACCGACAAAGTTCCAGTCAAAGACACAGCCCACTTAACTCCAGAAGAGAAGAAACAAGTGGCAGATAAAGTCAAAGACAAGAACCCAGGTAAGGAAGTAACAGTAGGCGACGATGGCACAGCAACAGTGACAGATCCAAGAACAGGAATCAGTCATACAATTCCAGGAACAGAGCTAGTAAACCAAGACTTCGAACTAGTGAAACCAACTGACAAAGTTCCAGTCAAAGACACAGCCCACTTAACTCCAGAAGAGAAGAAACAAGTGGCAGACAAAGTCAAAGACAAGAACCCAGGTAAGGAAGTAACAGTAGGAGACGATGGAACAGCAACAGTGACAGATCCAACAACAGGAATCAGTCATACAATTCCAGGAACAGAGCTAGTAAACCAAGACTTCGAATTAGTGAAACCAACCGACAAAGTTCCAGTCAAAGACAAATCCCACTTAACTCCAGAAGAGAAGAAACAAGTGGCAGACAAAGTCAAAGACAAGAACCCAGGTAAGGAAGTAACGGTAGGAGATGATGGCACAGCAACAGTGACAGATCCAACAACAGGAATCAGTCATACAATTCCAGGAACAGACTTAGTGAACCAAGACTTTGAACCAGTAATACCAGCTGATAAGATTCCAGTAAAAGATCCTGATAACTTAACACAAGAAGAACAGGATAAAGTAAAAGAATTAGTTGAAAAAGCTAATCCAGGTAAAAAAGTAACAGTAGATAAAACTGGAAAAGTTACAATAACTGATCCAAATACTGATATAAGTCATGAGATACCAGGAGAAAAATTAATAACTCTTGTTCCACCAGTTGTTGATATTCCTGAATATACAGCTCCAATAGGAACAACAGGTGTTGATGAAAATGGAAATCTTATTGAACCTCCAATTAAGCATCAAACTAAACTTATCATCACTAAATGGGTTGATGAAAAAGGTAACGAGCTAAAACCAGCAGATGCAAAAGCACCAAAAGTTTTAGGTGAAGCGAACGAAGCATTTGAACATGGTGAAATTGAAGGGTATGTATTTGTAAGAACAGAAACTAAAGGTGATGTTGTAACTCACGTCTTCAGAAAAGTGAGCCAAGTTAGACCAACAGGTGACGGTCAACAAAGACCAGCTACTCCATCTGACGTTACAAATTCTAGACAGAATACTGCTAACCCTGCTGAGGTGCCAGCTACTCAACCTACTGAACAACCAAGTCAAACAATTGAAGTACCTGCTCAATTGCCGCATGAAGTGTCTGAAACGAATTCTCAACCGCAAGCAGTATTGCCAAATACTGGTACACAAGAAGACCGTGCTACAGGTGCATTAGGAGTTCTCTCTCTTCTTGGCGCATTTGGTTTGCTATTTGCCAAAAAGAAAAAAGACGATGAAGAGGAAGCATAAATAGATGATCTCATCTGATCCTTAGTAGCTTTCCCTACATAAAGTCTTTGGAAATCAAAAAGAACTAGAAAACTCACTCATTTGTGAGAACTCTAGTTCTTTTTTTGTATTTCATAAACATTTCATATTTGGATTTTATAATAGTCTTACAAATATGGAGGTGACAAATGAATCCATTTCAAAGAGCTTGGGCTTATGTCAGCAGAAAACGACTGAGAAGTTTTATTTTATTTCTGATTTTATTGGTCTTATTAGCAGGAATTTCAGCCTGTTTGACTCTGATGAAGTCCAATAAAACAGTGGAAACCAATCTTTACAAATCACTCAACACATCTTTTTCTATTAAGAAGATAGAAAATGGTCAGACTTTTAAGTTGTCAGATCTAGCGTCCGTGAGCAAGATTAAAGGACTGGAAAATGTCTCTCCTGAATTCGAGACGGTTGCAAAGTTGAAAGACAAGGAAGCGGTGAGTGGTGAGCAGCGTGTAGAACGTGATGACTTGTCCGCTGAAGATAAGAACTTGGTTAGTTTAACGGCTCTTGAGGATTCATCCAAGGATGTCACCTTTACCAGTTCAGCTTTCAATCTAAAAGAAGGGCGACACCTTCAAAAAGGGGATTCAAAGAAAATCATCATCCACGAAGAGCTAGCTAAGAAGAATAGTCTTTGGCTTCATGACAAGATTGGCTTGGATGTTGGACAGTTCGAATCTGGCAAAGGACAAACAGTGGAGTTTGAGATTGTCGGCATCTTTTCTGGTAAAAAACAAGAGAAATTTACAGGCTTGTCTTCAGACTTCAGTGAAAACCAGGTCTTTACAGACTATGAAAGTAGCCAGGCCCTTTTGGGGAATAGTGAAGCTCAAGTCAGTGCAGCTCGCTTCTATGTAGAAAGTCCTAAGGAAATGGACGGACTCATGAAGCAGGTAGAAAACTTGGCATTGGAAAGTCAAGGTTACCAAGTTGAGAAGGAGAACAAGGCATTTGAACAAATCAAAGACTCAGTAGCAACCTTCCAAACCTTCCTGACCATCTTCCTTTATGGGATGTTGATAGCAGGAGCAGGAGCCTTAATTTTGGTTTTGTCTCTCTGGTTGAGGGAAAGGGTATACGAAGTGGGAATTTTACTTGCACTTGGAAAAGGTAAGAGCTCGATTTTTCTACAATTCTGTTTAGAGGTAGTTTTGGTATCTCTTGGTGCTCTGCTTCCAGCATTTGCTACAGGAAACGCAATCATAACTTACCTACTCCAAACCCTACTAGCAAGTGTAGACCAGGCAGCCCTACAAGACACGCTAGCTAAAGCAAGTGGTCTATCAAGTAGTTTATTATCTTTTGCAGAATCCTATGTTTTTCTAGTTCTGCTTAGTTGCTTATCACTAGCCTTTTGTTTCCTATTTTTATTTAGAAAATCGCCTAAGGAAATTTTATCATCTATTAGTTAAGAAGGAGAAATCATGACTTTATTACAATTACAAGATGTTACCTACCGTTATAAGAACACTGCTGAGGCAGTTTTATATCAGATCAATTATAATTTTGAACCCGGGAAATTTTACAGTATCATTGGTGAGTCAGGAGCAGGGAAATCCACTCTCTTATCCCTACTTGCTGGTCTAGATAGTCCTGTTGAAGGTTCGATTCTTTTCCAAGGGGAAGACATTCGTAAGAAGGGATATTCTTATCATCGCATGCACCATATTTCCTTGGTCTTTCAAAATTATAACTTGATAGATTATCTTTCTCCACTGGAAAATATCCGCTTGGTCAACAAAAAAGCAAGCAAGGATACACTTCTTGAACTTGATTTGGATGAAAGTCAGATCAAGCGGAATGTTCTCCAGTTATCAGGTGGTCAACAACAACGTGTGGCTATTGCTCGCAGTTTGGTATCGGAAGCTCCAGTTATTCTAGCTGATGAGCCAACAGGAAATCTGGACCCTAAAACTGCTGGAGATATTGTCGAACTGCTCAAATCACTTACGCAGAAAACAGGTAAATGTGTGATTGTCGTCACCCACAGCAAAGAAGTGGCACAAGCGTCAGATATTACACTTGAGTTGAAAGATAAGAAACTGACTGAAACTCGTAATACTAGTAAATAATATGAGCTTGTTTTGATAGGATTATAAAATCAAACCTAGAAAGGAAACCTATGTTACACAACGCATTTGCCTATGTTACAAGGAAGTTTTTCAAATCGATTGTCATCTTCCTGATTATTCTCCTCATGGCGAGCTTGAGTTTGGTTGGCTTGTCAATCAAGGGAGCTACTGCCAAGGCCTCTCAGGAGACCTTTAAAAATATCACCAATAGCTTCTCCATGCAAATCAATCGTCGCGTTAATCAAGGAACGCCACGTGGTGCTGGGAATATTAAGGGGGAAGATATCAAAAAAATCACCGAAAATAAGGCTATTGAGTCTTATGTGAAACGTATTAACGCTATCGGAGATTTGACTGGCTATGAACTCATCGAAACGCCAGAAACCAAGAAAAATCTGACACCTGACCGTGCCAAACATTTTGGAAGTAGCTTGATGATTACAGGTGTCAATGACTCCTCTAAAGAAGACAAGTTTGTCTCTGGTTCTTATAAACTGGTCGAAGGAGAGCACCTAACAAACGACGACAAGGACAAGATCCTCCTGCACAAGGACTTGGCAGCCAAACACGGCTGGAAAGTAGGGGACAAGGTCAAACTAGACTCTAATATCTACGATGCAGACAATGAAAAAGGGGCCAAGGAAACAGTTGAAGTGACAATCAAGGGACTCTTTGATGGTCACAATAAGTCGGCAGTAACCTACTCACAAGAACTCTATGAAAACACAGCTATCACAGACATCCATACGGCTGCTAAACTTTATGGATACACAGAAGACACAGCTATTTATGGGGATGCAACCTTCTTTGTAACAGCGGACAAGAACTTGGATGATGTTATGAAAGAGTTGAATGGCATCAGTGGTATCAACTGGAAGAGCTATACACTTGTTAAGAGCTCATCTAACTACCCAGCTCTTGAGCAATCCATCTCTGGTATGTACAAGATGGCCAACCTCCTCTTCTGGGGTAGCTTGAGTTTCTCAGTTCTTCTTCTTGCCCTCTTGCTCAGCCTTTGGATTAACGCTCGTCGCAAGGAAGTGGGAATCCTCCTCTCTATCGGTCTCAGGCAAGCAAGTATCTTGGGTCAATTCATCACTGAATCTATCTTGATTGCCATCCCTGCTCTAGTTTCTGCTTACCTCCTAGCCAACTACACAGCTCGTGCAATCGGAAACACTGTTCTTGCCAATGTGACTTCAGGTGTTGCCAAGCAAGCTGGCAAGGCGGCTCAAGCCTCTAACCTTGGTGGTGGTGCAGAAGTAGATGGCTTTAGCAAGACTTTGTCGAGCCTAGACATTTCCATTCAGACATCAGACTTTATCATCGTCTTTGTCCTTGCCTTGGTTTTAGTGGTTCTCGTTATGGCGCTTGCTTCAAGCAATCTCCTTAGAAAACAACCAAAAGAGCTCTTGCTGGATAGCGAATAAGTCTGGAAAAATTAGTCTAAAATAGAGACTGCATCTTGTTTTTCTATTCAAGAATGGTGGATAGAGAATGGCTATTTAACAATTCAAAATAGATCTGAAAGCAGTGGTAAAAATCATTGCTTTCTTTGTACTTTTGCTGGTGTATGTGATATACTAAAATCGTGGAATTCAGTGGAAGGATAATTTGCAATTTCTATATTCAAATATGCATAAAAATTTATTTATAATTTGCTTTTAAATAAATAGAAAACCTGTAGATATCTATCCAGACTGAAAAGGTAAATGAACCTGCTGTAGCTGAGTTTGCCTTTTAAAAATATAAAATAGTGAGGAAAATAATGAGACAAACAAATGTTAGAGGGACCTTATCCCTACGTGGCTTTAGAAAATTAAGAACTGGTGCAATTGTTGCAACAGGTGTGATTTTATTGGGGCTGGGCTTTTTAGCTCCAACTGTTTCCGCTAACGAACAAGATGGTGTTTGGGTAGCTAGAACAGTTGCAGAAGTAAAAGCTGATATTCAAAATATAGACAATTTATCACACTACACTATTAAGTGGGGAGATACACTGAGTGCTATTAGTGGAGCAACGGGACTATCTGTGGATAGTTTGGTTGAGATAAATCGTATTGCAAATAGAGATTTGATTTTTGCCAATAATAAATTGTATTTTAGCGAAGAGGCTTTTCTAAAAGATGGAAATACAGAAGTACGAAGACAGCGAGTGTCGATTGATAATTCTGGTAGCTGTCAAAGTTATGAAGTTGAAACTAAGACTGATACTGTAACTGGAGAGCAGACGACTACTGTTAAACAAACGACACCAGCAGTTGTGGAAACCCCAGCGGTGTCAGTAGCGAAATCAGAAACCCCAGTCACAGTTGCGCCCAAAGCAGAAACAAGGTCAGAAACTTTAAATGCTCCATCTACTGAATCCAATCCAGTAACAGATAAGGCGTCTTCAAATACAGGGACTACAAATCAGCCTGTAGTTTCAAATCCAAGTTCAGAAGCGCCAGCGCCATCAGTACCAGACTTGAAAGCTGAAACCCCAGCAGTGTCAGCGCCCAAAGCAGATGAGCCAGTAGCGTCAGCACCGAAAGTGGAGGATCCAGCAGTGTCAGCGCCCAAAGCAGACGAGCCAGTAGCTCCAGCACCGAGAGCGGATGAGCCAGTATCTCCAGCGCCCAAAGCAGAAGAGCCAGCAGCTCCAGCACCGAAAGAAGAGAAGCCAGCGACTTCAGCACCGAAAGAAGAGAAGCCAGTAACACCAGCGCCAAAAGTGGAAGAGCCAGCGACACCAGCACCGAAAGAAGAGAAGCCAGCAACGCCAGCGCTAAAAGCGGAAGAGCCAGCGACAACAACACCGAAGGCGAAAGAACCAGCAGCGACTGAACCAAAAGCGGAAGAGCCAGCGACACCAGCACCGAAAGAAGAGAAGCCAGCAACGCCAGCGCCAAAAGCGGAAGAGCCAGCGACACCAGCACCGAAAGAAGAGAAGCCAGCAACGCCAGCGCCAAAAGCGGAAGAGCCAGCGACAACAACACCGAAAGAAGAGAAGCCAGTAACACCAGCGCCAAAAGTGGAAGAGCCAGCTACACCGGCACCGAAAGAAGAGAAGCCAGCAACACCAGCGCCGAAAGAAGAGAAGCCAGTAACACCAGCGCCAAAAGCGGAAGAGCCAGCGACACCAGCGCCAAAAGCGGAAGAGCCAGCGACACCAGCGCCAAAAGTGGAAGAGCCAGCGACACCGGCACCGAAAGAAGAGAAGCCAGTAACACCGGCACCGAAAGAAGAGAAGCCAGTAACACCAGCGCCGAAAGAAGAGAAGCCAGTAACACCAGCGCCAAAAGTGGAAGAGCCAGCGACACCAGCACCGAAAGAAGAGAAGCCAGCTACACCGGCACCGAAAGAAGAGAAGCCAGTAGCGACTGAACCAAAAGCGGACGAACCATCGGCAACAACACCGAAGGCGGAAGAACCAGCAACGACTGAACCAAAAACAGAAGAACTGGCGGCAACAACACCGAAGGCGGACGAACCAGCAACGACTGAACCAAAAACGGACGAACCAGCCGGCACAACACCGAAGGCGGAAGAACCAGCAACGACTGAACCAAAAACAGAAGAACTGGCGGCAACAACACCGAAGGCAGAGGAACCAGCGACACCGGCGCCAAAAGTTGAAGAACCATCGGCAACAACACCGAAGGCGGAAGAGCCAGCAGGAACTGAACCAAAAACGGAAGAACCGGCGGCAACAACACCAAAAGAAGATAGTCCGTCTGAGGAAGCAGCACCTAAAGATGAAAAACTTGAGGAAGCTAAAAAAGATGGAAAAAATATTATCGAAGAAATTGCAACTTCAAAACTTAGTGAAATTGAAAAAGTTAAAGATGAAGCAGAAAAAGCTAAGTTAGAAGCTAAATTAAATGAATTAAAAGATGCAGCAATAAAAGCAATAAATAATGCTAAAGATCATGATGCTGCTGTAGATGCTACAGCTGAGTATCAAAGTAAAATTGATGAAATTGATGTTCCAGGTGAAGAATTACCAGCACCAAACTATAACAAAGATAATTTAACAAATGGCCGTAATGAAGGTACTACTATTGACAATGGAAGTACGGTAATAGGTCATGGATCTGGTGAAGCTACAGCAACAAGTTCAACACAGCCCGTTACTGAAGAAAGATCAACTTCAACAGTATCTCCAGAAGGAAGTTCAACACAACCAGCTTCAACAGAAACTACAGCGGGAACTTCAAGTTTTAGAAATGCTCCATCAGTTCAAGTGCGGGCAAGAAGAGTAGCACGTTCGACATCAGAACCAGATGGAACTGTAAATATTAGCTATAACTTCGCTGGAATGCCAGATATTCATGGTTTCCTATCTGACCCAGGAGAAAATAATACTGTTACGATTCCTGCTGGAACTAATGAAGAACAGGCAAAAGAGTTAGTAAAAGAAAAAATTCAAGCCAAGATAAAAGACCTAGCTACTAGAGGGTATCATGTGAAAAATGACATTATTTTTGAGCAAGATACTACTGTGAAAAATTATAACTATGTAGTTACATTCACTAAGGAGGCTACAGGAACTTCAGGTTTCAGAATGGCTCCAGCAGTTCAACCACGTGCTAGCAGAAATCGTAGAAGTCTAGAACAACCAACTCCTCAAAAGGTCAAAGTCAATGTTTTTTATAACTTTGATCAAATGAAAGATATTGCAGGTTTCCTAGGAGATATCAATGGAACTTCTCTTGAAATCGCGGAAGGTTTGTCAAATGAACAGGTGAAAGTAGCAGTTAAGAACCAAGTTGAAGCTAAGAAAGAAGAGTTGCGTAAACGTGGCTATACTTTCAAAGAGGACTATGTATATCAAGCTAATGGGAAAGATTATAATTACGTTGTAACATTTTCAAAATCAACTAAATAATTTTCAGTCCATAGAGAGTGAAATGTTAGCAGAGAGAGCGATAGGCTCTCTTTGTTTTATCTAGTGGTCGGTTTCTTAGAGACAAAAGGTCAGTAAGAGGCTATAATAAAAATAGAGTAGGTATTTATCCTAAGAAAAATAAAAAATAGAGAGCAGTTAAAGTATGAAAATTTTAATTGTAGAAGATGAAGAGATGATCCGTGAGGGGATCAGTGACTATTTGACAGATTGTGGTTATGAAACCATTGAAGCAGCAGACGGTCAAGAAGCTTTGGAAAAATTTTCCAGCTATGAAGTAGCCTTGGTTTTACTGGATATTCAGATGCCTAAGCTCAATGGTCTAGAAGTTCTAGCTGAAATTCGAAAAACCAGTCAGGTTCCTGTCTTGATGTTGACTGCCTTTCAGGATGAGGAATACAAGATGAGTGCCTTTGCTTCGCTCGCAGATGGCTATCTGGAAAAACCTTTTTCTCTGTCCCTCTTAAAAGTAAGGGTAGATGCGATTTTCAAGCGCTATTATGATATGGGACGAATCTTCTCCTATAAGGATGCCAAGGTGGACTTTGAGAGCTACAGTGCAAGCCTCGCAGGTCAAGAAGTACCTATTAATGCCAAAGAGTTGGAAATTCTGGATTATTTGGTAAAAAATGAAGGACGGGCCTTGACTCGATCTCAGATTATCGATGCGGTCTGGAAGGCGACAGATGAGGTTCCCTTTGATCGTGTCATTGATGTCTATATCAAGGAATTGCGGAAAAAGCTAGACCTGGACTGCATCCTCACTGTGCGCAATGTTGGTTATAAATTGGAGCGAAAATGAAACGAACAGGTTTATTTACAAAGATATTTCTCTATACCTTCTCGATTTTTAGTGTTCTGGTCGTCTGTCTCCATTTAGCCATTTATTTTCTCTTTCCCTCGACTTATCTGAGCCACCGTCAGGAAACCATTGTCCAGAAAGCGACAGCCATTGCCCAGTCCCTAGAGGGAAAGGATAGGCAGAGTATCGAGCAAGTCTTAGACTTGTATTCCCAGACCAGTGATATCAAGGGAGCAGTCAAGGGAGAGAT
Source organism: Streptococcus sp. UMB0029 (assembly GCF_002871495.1). Classification (GTDB taxonomy): domain Bacteria; phylum Bacillota; class Bacilli; order Lactobacillales; family Streptococcaceae; genus Streptococcus. The sequence continues at coordinate 25,043 of NZ_PNGD01000011.1, read as the reverse complement.
GACTGAGGACAAGTTAGAAGTCAAGGAAAGTCTTCCTCTGGATACAGACCGTCAGACAACCTCTCTCTTTATCGAGGAGCGCGAGGTGAAAACGCAAGATGGTAGCACTATGACTCTCCAGTTTCTAGCTTCCATGGACTTGCAAAAGGAAGCGGAGCAGATTAGTCTCCAATTTCTTCCCTATACCTTGCTGGCATCCTTTCTGATTTCACTTTTGGTGGCCTACATCTATGCTCGGACCATTGTTGCCCCCATTTTGGAAATCAAGCGCGTGACCAGTCAGATGATGGAACTGGATGCTCAAGTGCGATTGCGCGTGGATTCTAAGGATGAGATTGGGGATCTCAAGGAACAAATCAATAGCCTCTACCAGCATCTTTTGACTGTCATTGCGGACTTGCATGACAAGAATGAAGCTATTCTCCAGCTGGAAAAGATGAAGGTCGAATTCCTACGAGGGGCTTCTCATGAATTGAAAACACCGCTGGCTAGTTTGAAAATCCTGATCGAAAATATGAAAGAAAATATCGGTCGCTATAAGGATAGAGACCACTATCTGGGAGTTGCCTTAGGAATTGTGGATGAGCTCAATCACCACGTTCTCCAGATACTTTCCCTCTCTTCTGTGCAGGAATTACGAGATGATAGGGAACAAATTGACCTACACCAGATGACGCAAAGTCTCGTTAAGGATTATGCCTTGCTAGCCAAGGAGAGAAAACTTCAGATTGACAATAGTTTGAACCATCAGCAGGTTTATCTAAATCCATCAGTTATGAAGTTAATCCTGTCTAATCTTATCAGCAATGCCATCAAGCACTCTGTTCCAGGTGGCTTGGTTGGCATTGGAGAAAGAGAAGGAGAGTTCTTTATCGAAAATAGCTGTAGTCCTGAAGAACAAGAAAAACTGGCCCAGTCTTTTTCTGACAATGCTAGTCGCAAGGCCAAGGGGTCTGGGATGGGACTCTTTGTGGTCAAGAGTCTATTAGAACATGAAAAATTAGCTTATCGTTTCGAGATGAAGGAGAATCATTTAACCTTCTTTATAGCTTTTCCAAAAATCGCCCAAGACTAGGCAGAGAAAGGGTTTACATAGATGGAGATAGAAGAAATTCAATCGAAACTGCGGGAAAAACTAGATTTTTTTGTCAAAAAGTGATAAAATGAACAATGTAAATGGGATGACCCATAAAAATATACAGGAGGCCTGATAAAATGGCAATCGTTTCAGCAGAAAAATTTGTCCAAGCAGCTCGTGACAACGGTTATGCAGTTGGTGGATTTAACACAAACAACCTTGAGTGGACTCAAGCTATCTTGCGCGCAGCAGAAGCTAAAAAAGCTCCAGTTTTGATCCAAACTTCAATGGGTGCTGCTAAATACATGGGTGGTTACAAAGTTGCTCGTAACTTGATCGCTAACCTTGTTGAATCAATGGGTATCACTGTACCAGTAGCTATCCACCTTGACCACGGTCACTACGAAGATGCACTTGAGTGTATCGAAGTTGGTTACACTTCAATCATGTTTGATGGTTCACACCTTCCAGTTGAAGAAAACCTTAAATTGGCTAAAGAAGTTGTTGAAAAAGCACACGCTAAAGGTATCTCAGTAGAAGCTGAAGTTGGTACTATCGGTGGTGAAGAAGACGGAATCATCGGTAAAGGTGAATTGGCTCCAATCGAAGACGCTAAAGCAATGGTTGCAACTGGTATTGACTTCTTGGCAGCTGGTATCGGTAACATCCACGGTCCTTACCCAGCAAACTGGGAAGGTCTTGACCTTGACCACTTGCAAAAATTGACAGAAGCTCTTCCAGGATTCCCAATCGTATTGCACGGTGGATCAGGTATTCCTGATGAGCAAATCCAAGCAGCTATCAAACTTGGTGTTGCCAAAGTTAACGTTAACACTGAATGCCAAATCGCATTCGCTAACGCAACTCGTAAATTTGCTCGTGACTACGAAGCAAACGAAGCAGAATACGACAAGAAAAAACTCTTCGACCCACGTAAATTCTTGGCTGATGGTGTAAAAGCTATCCAAGCATCAGTTGAAGAACGTATCGACGTATTCGGTTCAGAAGGTAAAGCTTAATCTAGCTGAATAATACAGATAGAACCTGCCCATTGGGTGGGTTTTTTGGTGTGGGAAAAATAAAATATATGATATAGACTTTGTATTATGCCTTTGATATAATTAATTTAGCTTAAAGGTAAATATCAAGTTTTTTAAAAAATTCGGCTTTTAATGTGTTGTACTATATATTTTTAAAACTTGATAAAGTTACTAGCTAGTTTTAGTATATTAGAATTATTGGAGTTTAGGTTAGAGATGAAAGATAATATCGTAAGTTTTTTTCAGTATTTTTTATGGAAAAGAAAAATTAAAGAGGTTCATACTCACAGTGAGGCTAGTGTTAGACGAGCTTTTAGGTCTATTGCACAGAATGGATTTGATTATTATGGTGAGTCAGTACCTTATGGTCGGGCTAAGTGGTTTATTGAGTCAGAAAAAGAATTTTATAACGAATTCTCTAATACTGAATTTGAATATTTTGGCTATTCTCCGGTTAGAAGTTTAAAGGAAGAAGATTTCAAAGAATATGGTTTACTCTTGACCCAGTATGGAATTTTTGAAAAAATGCAAATCAAGGATCAAGAAAGGTGTAATGTACAATTTTTTCCATTTTCCAATTTATGGAAAGTAGAGGTAGATGACAATGATCAGTTAGTATTTTACTATCCATATGGGATTATTAAGCGTTTGAATGTCTCGAATAGTTTGAACTATGTTGTTAGAGAATTGAATGAATTGATTACTTCTGGTTATACCAATGATGTACAAGTTGAAAATTTAAACACACAGTTATTAAAAATTGGTAAAAAAAATATTAACTCAGCTACCTTTAGAAGAGGAACTGAAATAGGAGTTGTTTCTTGGATTTTATTAAGTGTAGGTGATAGATTGCATAAAGCTCAAATAAATGCAATGGTTAGTGCTCCTTCAGGGCATGGACATGCAGCTGAGTATGCAAATAATCTAATGGATAAGATTAAATATCCATTCCACCATGTAAGACAAACAGGTCAAGATAATGCAAAAAATGGTGCGGATAGAATGGTTGGAAATCAAAAAATTCAAACTAAGTACTATAACAATGCTAGAGGTACTGTAAATGCAGCTTTTGAATCTAAAAATGATGGAGGAATGTATAAGTATAATGGAATGCAATTGGAAGTTCCTAAAGACCAGTATGATAGAGCAGTGGAATTGTTTGAAGAAAAAATTAGACAGGGTAAAGTTGAGGGAGTTACTAATCCAAAGGAGGCGAAAAATTATATTAGAAAGGGGCACATAACTTATAGAGAATCAAAATTGATAGCTCAAGGAGGTAATTTGACCTCGATTAAATTTGATGCAATTGATGGAGCTATTAATTCATTACCTGGTGTAGGTATTAGCTTTGTTATTGTCTTTTCTCAGGCTAAATGGTCAGGTGCAGAAACCAAAGATGCGGCCCTAATGGCTGGTAAAGCAGGATTAAGAACACTAGCTATGGGAACGAGTATCTATGTTGCGTCACAGCAATTTGCAAAAATATTTACAAAACAAATTAATGATTATTTTGGAAAAAAAATTACAGCTGAAGTAGTTGCAAGACGAGCTGCCCCGGTGATTTCATTTGCTGTTATTATGGGTCCAGATATTTTTGAAGCGCTTGTTGGAAGAATTTCTTCCCAGCAGTTATTAAAAAATGCAGCAGTTGCTGGGGGCGGTATGATGGCAGGAGCTGGTGCAGGTGCGGTTGGTGGTGCAATTGCAGGACCAATAGGTGCATTAGCAGGTGCGATTATAGGAGGAATTGCAGGAGGAATAGGAGCAAAAGCAATTGCTGATCAATTCATAGAAGATGATCGTGTGGAAATGTTTGCTCAATTAAAAGAAGAGTTTATTGATATTGTGATGGTTATTTCGCTATCTCAGAAAGAGTTTAATAAAATCCAAGAAGATGTCTTTAATGAACAATTAGAAGGTTTATTGAAGGATATGTTCCAGAGAAAAGAAAATAGTCGAACTTATGCGAAAGAGTTTGTTGAGGAAAAAGTTAAATCTGTCATAAAAGATAGAAAACGAGTTGAATTGAAGGATATTATTGAGGCTGTTCAAGTAATAAATGATATTCAAGATTCATCGGAATCAGGATGGACACAAAATGATGGCGCTTGGTACTATCTAAATAATAGCGATTCTTTAGCAAGGGGGTGGGTTCAAGATAATGAACATTGGTACTATCTAAGTGAAGATGGAGCCCTGGTAACAGGTTGGTTTAAGTATAATGATGTCTGGTATTACTTGAAAGATAATGGAGCTATGGCGACAGGTTGGATTCAAGATTCAGGGAAATGGTATTATTTAAATGAAGACGGATCAATGGTAACAGGTTGGTACCAAGTTGGCGAAACATGGTATTATTCATATTCTTCAGGAGAACTCGCAGTTAATACTACCATAGACGGGTATAGAGTTAATGAAAATGGGGAATGTGTTGATTAAATTGAATATGTGAGGTAAAATCATTTTTAATACTAGCCTGCCCATGAGGGTGGGTTTTTGGGCGTTTTAAGGAGACTATTAAGCCAAAATTTTGGACTAATACTCTTCGAAAATCTCTTCAAACCACGTCAGCTTTATCTGCAACCTCAAAGCTGTGCTTTGAGCTACCTGCATCTAGCTTCCTAGTTTGCTCTTTGATTTTCATTGAGTATAAAAATACCACTTTAAGAGAAGAAATTCTAATTTAATAATCTGTAGGCAAACGCTTGCATTCTAGTTTTTATTGGACTATAATAGGTTGGTATAAAGCCTTCTGTAGTAATAAAATGTAGAAAGTAAGGATTTAGAATATTTGTAGTTAAAAATACAATGTTGCTATTCCTTGCGATAGGGAGATAGATATGGCAATGATAGAAGTGGAACATCTTCAGAAAAATTTTGTGAAGACTGTTAAGGAACCGGGTTTGAAGGGGGCTTTGCGCTCCTTTATTCATCCTGAAAAGCAGACCTTTGAAGCGGTTAAGGATTTAACCTTTGAGGTTCCTAAGGGACAGATTTTAGGTTTTATTGGTGCCAATGGTGCTGGAAAGTCGACAACCATCAAAATGTTGACAGGGATTTTGAAACCGACATCTGGTTTTTGTCGGATTAACGGCAAGATTCCGCAGGACAATCGCCAAGATTATGTCAAGGATATTGGGGTTGTTTTTGGACAACGTACTCAGTTATGGTGGGATTTGGCTCTGCAAGAGACCTACACGGTCTTGAAAGAGATTTACGATGTGCCAGATTCGCTCTTTCATAAGCGAATGGATTTTTTAAATGAAGTCTTGGATTTGAAGGACTTTATCAAGGATCCCGTGCGGACTCTTTCACTAGGTCAACGGATGCGGGCGGATATTGCGGCTTCCTTGCTCCACAATCCAAAGGTTCTATTTTTAGATGAGCCTACCATTGGTTTGGATGTTTCCGTCAAGGATAACATTCGTCGTGCCATTACCCAGATAAATCAGGAGGAAGAGACTACCATTCTCTTGACCACTCATGATCTGAGTGATATTGAGCAACTTTGTGATCGGATTTTCATGATTGACAAGGGGCAGGAGATTTTTGATGGAACAGTTAGCCAGCTCAAGGAGACCTTTGGCAAGATGAAGACTCTTTCCTTTGAACTAGTACCGGGTCAAAGTCATCTCCTTTCTCACTATGAAGGCCTGCCTGATATGACCGTTGATAGACAAGGAAATAGCCTCAACATTGAATTCGATAGTTCATGCTACCAGTCGGCTGATATTATCAAGCAAACCCTGTCTGATTTTGACATCCGCGATTTGAAGATGGTGGATACGGATATTGAGGATATTATCCGTCGCTTCTATCGAAAGGAGCTCTAAGATGGTCAAATTGTGGAGACGTTATAAACCCTTTATCAATGCAGGGATTCAGGAGTTGATTACCTATCGAGTCAACTTTCTTCTTTATAGGATTGGCGATGTAATGGGAGCTTTTGTGGCCTTTTATCTCTGGAAGGCAGTCTTTGATTCCTCACAGGAGTCCTTGATTCAGGGATTCAGCATGGCAGATATTACCCTTTATATCATCATGAGTTTTGTGACCAATCTGTTGACCAAGTCAGATTCTTCTTTCATGATTGGGGAGGAGGTCAAGGATGGTTCCATCATCATGCGATTGTTGCGACCAGTGCATTTTGCGGCATCTTACCTTTTTACAGAGCTTGGCTCCAAGTGGTTGATTTTTATCTCTGTTGGCCTTCCATTTTTAAGTGTCATTGTGTTGATGAAAATCTTATCTGGGCAAGGGATTGTAGAAGTGCTGGAATTAACTGTCCTTTATCTTTTTAGCTTAACGCTGGCCTATCTGATTAACTTTTTCTTTAATATCTGCTTTGGATTTTCTGCCTTTGTGTTTAAAAATCTTTGGGGTTCCAATCTACTCAAGACTTCAATAGTGGCCTTTATGTCTGGAAGTTTGATTCCCTTGACTTTCTTTCCAAAGCTTGTTTCAGATATTCTGTCCTTCCTGCCTTTTTCATCCTTGATTTATACTCCGGTTATGATCATTGTTGGGAAATACGATGCCAATCAGATGCTTCAAGCACTCGCTTTGCAGTTTTTCTGGCTCTTAGTGATGGTGGGGGTGTCTCAGTTGATTTGGAAACGGGTCCAGTCCTTTATCACCATTCAAGGAGGTTAGTATGAAAAAATATCAGCGTATGCATCTGATTTTTATCAGACAATACATCAAGCAAATCATGGAATACAAGGTGGATTTTGTGGTTGGTGTCTTGGGAGTCTTTCTGACTCAAGGCTTGAATCTCTTATTTCTCAATGTCATCTTTCAACACATCCCATCCTTAGAAGGTTGGACTTTTCAAGAAATCGCCTTTATCTATGGTTTTTCCTTGATTCCCAAGGGCTTGGATCATCTCTTTTTTGACAATCTTTGGGCACTAGGACAACGACTAGTCCGTAAAGGGGAGTTTGACAAGTATCTGACTCGTCCCATCAATCCTCTCTTTCACATCCTAGTTGAAACCTTTCAGATTGATGCCTTGGGCGAACTCTTGGTAGGTGGTATTTTACTGGGAACAACAGTAACCAGCATTGCTTGGACTCTTCCAAAATTTTTACTTTTCCTAGTCTGTATTCCTTTTGCGATCTTGATCTACACTTCCTTGAAAATAGCGACAGCCAGTGTTGCTTTTTGGACCAAGCAGTCGGGCGCCATGATTTATATTTTCTATATGTTCAATGATTTTGCCAAGTATCCGATTTCGATTTACAATTCGCTCCTTCGATGGTTGATTAGTTTTATCGTGCCATTTGCCTTTACGGCCTACTATCCTGCCAGCTATTTCTTGCAGGGCAAGGATGTAATCTTTAACATCGGAGGTTTGATGTTGATTTCTCTGGTTTTCTTTGTCATTTCCCTTAAACTTTGGGATAGGGGCTTAGATGCCTACGAAAGTGCGGGTTCCTAGGATAGATGTTATTAAAGCCTTGTCTCAGGACAGGCTTTTTCTAATAGAGATGAAAATATCTTAACATCTATTCTCAGAGTGCTATACTGTAAGTCTAATCACCGATTTAGCTTATACTCTTCGAAAATCTCTTCAAACCACGTCAGCTTCCATCTGCAACCTCAAAACAGTGTTTTGAGCAATCTGCGGCTAGCTTCCTAGTTTGCTCTTTGATTTTCATTGAGTATTAGTTGCTAGAGCAAGGCACTCGTAAAGCCTAGGTCACAGGTGAACATATGACTGAAGATTTGCAAAATTAGATATGTAGAAAATAACCGTTAAGCCTAGTTCTTATCGGTTATTTATGTTGTTAAATAACATTGTTATTGCCTCAATTATGTCTGTTTTTGTGATTCTAGTAGTAGTTCAACTTGATTGCTACTATTTTTGATGGTGTGAATGTGCTGATAATGTATCTCAGTTAAGTACGAAACCTTTGTATCATTTTTAACATATATTAAAAATAAAATTAACACATCTTAATTTTTCTTGACTTAAATTTTTTTAATTGATATACTATTTTCAGAGAGCTAACAATTATATATAAATGTACTACTCTATTTCCTAGATAATACTTAGTAAAACTTTTTATAACAAAGGCTAGCAAGGTTAAAGTTTTCTATCTATTGGAAGTTAAATAAATATGTAAGGAATTAAAATGAAAAAAAGTACAGTATTGTCACTAACCACAGCTGCAGTTATTTTAGCAGCATATGTCCCTAATGAGGTAGTTTTAGCAGACACATCTAGTTCTGAAGATGCTGTAACTATCTCTGATAAAGAAAAAGTAGTAGGTAAACAAAACGAAAACAAAGAAAAACATGAAGATATTCATAATGCTATAGAAACTTCAAAGGATACTGAAGAGAAGAAAACAACAGTTATTGAGGAAAAAGAAGTTGTTAGTAAAGAATCTGTGATAGACAATAAAACTAACAATGAAAAAGCAACAATCAAAAAAGAAGATTCCAATCAATACAAAGGAGATAATGCAGACTCGTCTGCAAGTAAAGACACGGAAAGTCCCAAAAAAGAAGATAGACTTGTCTATATTGCTGAATTTAAAGATAAGGAATCTGGAGAAAAAGCAATCAAGGAACTATCAAATCTTAAGAATACAAACGTTTTATATACTTATGATACGGTTTTTAATGGTGTTGCAATAGAAACAACTCCAGATACTCTGGACAAAATTAAACTAATAGAAGGTATTTCATCGGTTGAAAGGTCACAAAAAGTCCAACCTATGATGAATCATGCCAGAAAAGAAATTGGAGTTGAAGAGGCAATCGATTACCTAAAATCTATCAATGCTCCATTTGGGAAAAACTTTGATGGTAGAGGTATGGTCATTTCCAATATCGATACGGGGACAGATTATAGGCATAAGGCTATGAGAATCGATGATGATGCTAAAGACTCAATGAGATTTAAAAAAGAAGACTTAAAAGGTACTGATAAAAATTTCTGGTTGAGTGATAAAATTCCTCATGCTTTCAATTATTATAATGGTGGTAAAATTACTGTAGAAAAAGCTGATGATGGGAGCGATTATTTTGATCCACATGGGATGCATATTGCAGGGATTCTTGCGGGAAATGATACTGAAAAAGATATCAAAAACTTTAACGGAATAGATGGAATTGCGCCTAATGCACAGATCTTCTCTTATAAAATGTACTCTGACGCAGGATCTGGCTTCGCAGGAGATGAAACAATGTTTCATGCTATTGAAGATTCTATCAAACACAATGTCGATGTTGTTTCGGTATCATCTGGCTTTACAGGAACAGGTCTTGTAGGTGAGAAATATTGGGAAGCTATTAGAGCGTTAAGAAAAGCAGGCATTCCAATGGTTGTAGCTACGGGTAACTATGCGACTTCTGCTTCAAGTTCTTCATGGGATTTAGTGGCAAATAATAATCTGAAAATGACCGACACTGGAAATGTAACACGAACTGCAGCACATGAAGATGCGATAGCAGTTGCTTCTGCTAAAAATCAAACAGTTGAGTTTGATAAAGTTAACATAGGTGGAGAAAGTTTTAAATACAGAAATATAGGGGCCTTTTTCGATAAGAATAAAATCATAACAAATGAAGATGGTTCAAAAGCTCCTAGTAGATTGAAATTTGTATATATAGGCAAAGGTCAAGACCAAGATTTGATAGGTTTGAATCTTAAGGGCAAAATTGCAGTAATGGATAGAATTTATACAAAGGATTTAAAAAATGCTTTTAAACGAGCAACGGATAAGGGCGCACGCGCCATTATGGTTGTAAATACTGTCAATTACTACAATAGAGATAATTGGACAGAGCTCCCAGCTATGGGATATGAGGAGGATGAAGGAACTACTAGTCAAGTGTTTTCAATTTCAGGAGATGATGGTGTAAAGCTATGGAACATGATTAACCCTGATAAAAAAACTGAGGTTAAAAGAAATAATAAAGAAGATTTTAAAGATAAATTGGAGCAATACTATCCAATTGATATGGCAAGCTATAATTCTAATAAACCGAATGTAGGTGATGAAAAAGAAATTGACTTTAAGTTTGCACCTGACGCCGACAAAGAATTGTATAAAGAAGATATTATAGTCCCAGCAGGATCCACATCTTGGGGACCGAGAACAGATTTACTTTTAAAGCCTGATGTTTCAGCACCTGGTAAAAACATTAAATCCACTCTCAATGTCATTAATGGGAAATCAACTTATGGCTATATGTCAGGAACTAGTATGGCAACTCCAATCGTAGCAGCTTCTACTGTTTTGATTAGGCCAAAGTTAAAGGAAATGCTTGAAAGACCTGTGTTGAAAAATCTTAAGGGAGATGACAAAATAGATCTTACAAGTCTTACAAAAATAGCACTACAAAATACTGCACGACCTATGATGGATGCGACTTCTTGGAAAGAAAAAAGTCAATACTTTGCATCACCTAGACAACAAGGAGCAGGGCTAATTAATGTTGCCAATGCTTTGAGAAACGAAGTCTTAGCGACTTTCAAAAACACGGATTCTAAAGGTTTGGTAAACTCTTATGGTTCTATTTCTCTTAAAGAAATAAAAGGAGAAGAAAAATATTTTACAATTAAGCTTCACAATACATCAAACAGACCTTTGACCTTTAAAGTTTCAGCATCTGCTATAACTACAGATGCTCTAACTGACAGACTAAAACTGGATGAAACATATAAAGACGAAAAATCTCCAGATGGGAAGCAAATTGTTCCAGAAATTCACCCAGAAAAAATCAAAGGAGCAAATATCACATTTGAGCATGACACTTTCACTATAGATCCAAATTCTAGCTTTGATTTAAATGCGGTTATAAACGTTGGAGAGGCTAAAAACAAAAATAAATTTGTAGAATCATTTATTCATTTTGAATCAGTGGAAGAAATGGAAGCTCTAAACTCCAACGGGAAGAAAATAAACTTCCAACCTTCTTTATCGATGCCTCTAATGGGATTTGCTGGGAATTGGAACAAGGAACCAATCCTTGATAAATGGGCTTGGGAAGAAGGATCAAAATCAAAAACAATGGAAGGTTATGATGATGATGGTAAACCAAAAATTCCAGGAACTTTAAATAAGGGAATTGGTGGAGAACATGGTATAGATAAATTTAATCCAGCAGGAGTTATACAAAATAGAAAAGATAAAAATACAACATCCCTAGATCAAAATCCAGAATTATTTGCTTTCAATAACGAAGGGATCAACTCACCATCATCAAGTGGTTCTAATATTGCCAAAATTTATCCTTTAGATTCAAATGGAAATCCTCAAGATGCTCAACTTGAAAGAGGATTAACACCTTCTCCACTTGTATTAAGAAGTGCAGAAGAAGGAATGATTTCAATAGTAAATACAAATAAAGAGGGAGAAAATCAAATAGACTTAAAAGTCATTTCGAGAGAACACTTTATTAAAGGAATTTTAAACTCTAAAAGAAATGATGCAAAGGGAATCAAATCTTCTAAGCTAAAAGTTTGGGGTGACTTGAAATGGGATGGACTCATCTATAACCCTAGAGGTAGAGAAGAAAATGCACCAGAAAGTAATGATAAGCAAGATCCTGCTACTAAGATAAGAGGTCAATTTGAACCGATTGCAGAAGGTCAATATTTCTATAAATTTAAATATAGATTAACTAAGGATTACCCATGGCAGGTTTCCTATATTCCAGTAAAAATTGATAACACAGCCCCTAAGATTGTTTCGGTTGATTTTTCAAATCCTGAAAAAATTAAGCTGATCACAAAGGATACTTATCACAAGGTAAAAGAGCAATACAAGAATGAAACGTTATTTGCTAGAGATCAAAAAGAACATCCTGAAAAATTTGACGAGATTGCCAACGAAGTTTGGTATGCTGGCGCCGCTCTTGTTAATGAAGATGGAGAGGTTGAGAAAAATCTTGAAGTAACTTATGCAGGTGAGGGTCAAGGAAGAAATAGGAAACTTGACAAAGACGGAAATACCATTTATGAAATTAATGGGGCAGGAGATTTAAGAGGAAAAATCATTGAAGTCATTGCATTAGATGGCTCTAGCAATTTTACAAAGATTCATAGAATTAAATTTGCTGATCATGCTAATGAAAAGGGGATGATTTCCTATTATCTAGTAAATCCTGATCAAGATTCATCTAACTACCAAAAGCTTGGCGAGATTGCCGAATCTAAATTTAAAAATTTAGAAAATAGAAAAGAGGATAGTCTTAAAAAAGATACAACTGAGGTAGAAAATCATCAAGAAAATGAAGAGTCTATCGAAGAAAAATCTAGCTTGACTATCAATAAAGCCATTTCAACAATTAGAGATTTTGAAAGCAAAGACTTAAAGAAACTCATTAAAAAGAAATTTAGAGAAGTTGATGACTTTACAAGTGAAACTGGTAAGAGGACAGAAGAATACGATTATAAATACGATGATAAGGGAAATATCATTGCTTATGACGATGGTAGTGCCTTAGAATATGAAACTGAAAAACTTGACGAAATCAAATCAAAAATTTATGGTGTTCTAAGTCCGTCTAAAGATGGACACTTTGAAATTCTTGGAAAGATAAGTAATGTTTCTAAAAATGCCAAGGTATACTATGGAAATAACTATAAATCTATAGAAATCAAAACGACCAAGTATGATTCCCACTCAAAAACGATGACATTTGATTTATACGCTAATATTAATGATATTATGGATGGATTAGCTTTTGCAGGAGATATGAGATTCTTTGTTAAAGATGATGATCAGATAAAAGCTGAAACTAAAATTAGAATGCCTGAAAAAAATAAGGAAACTAAGACAGAATATCCGTATGCATCAAGTTATGGGAATGTAATAGAATTAGGAGAAGGAGATCTTTCAAAAAATAAACCAAACAATTTAACGGACATGGAATCTGGTAAAATCTATGCTGATTCAGAAAAACAACAATATCTATTAAAGGATAACATCATTATAAGAAAAGGCTATGCACTAAAAGTGACTACCTATAATCCTGGAAAAACGGATATGTTAGAAGGAAATGGAGTTTATAGCCAGGAAGATATAGCAAAAATCCAAAAGGCCAATCCTAATCTAAGAGTCTTATCAGAAAAAATAATTTATGCTGATAGTAGAAATATTGAAGATGGAAGAAGTACTCAATCAGTATTAATGTCGGCTTTGGACGGCTTTAACATTGTAAGGTATCAAGTGTTTACCTTTAAAATGAACGATAAAGGGGAAGCAATCGATAAAGATGGAAATCTTGTGACAGATTCTTCTAAACTGGTATTATTTGGTAAGGATGGTAAAGAGTACACAGGAGAGGATAAGTCCAATGTAGAAGCTATAAAAGAAGATGGTTCTACGTTATTTATTGATGCAAAACCAGTAAATCTTTCAATGGACAAGAACTACTTTAATCCATCTAAATTTAATAAAATTTATGTACGAAATCCAGAATTCTATTTAAGAGGTAAGATTTCTGATAAGGGTGGTTTCAACTGGGAGTTGAGAGTTAATGAATCAGTTGTAGATAATTATTTAATCTATGGAGATTTACACATTGATAACACTAGAGATTTTAACATTAAGCTTAATGTTAAAGACGGTGACATCATGGACTGGGGGATGAAAGACTATAAAGCAAACGGATTTCCAGATAAGGTAACAGACATGGATGGAAATGTTTACCTTCAAACTGGCTATAGCGATTTGAATGCGAAAGCGGTTGGAGTACACTATCAATTTTTATATGATAACGTTAAACCAGAAGTAAACATTGATCCAAAAGGAAATACTAGTATCGAATATGCTAAGGGAAAATCTGTAGTCTTTAATATCAATGATAAAAGAAATAATGGATTCGATGGTGAGATTCAAGACAAACATATTTATGTAAATGGAAAAGAATACACATCATTTGATGATATTAAACAAATAGCAGATAAGACACTAAACATTAAGATTCTTGTAAAAGATTTTGCAAGAAATACAACCGTAAAAGAATTCATTTTAAACAAAGATACGGGAGAGGTAAGCGAACTAAAACCTCATACGGTAACTGTGACCATTCAAAATGGAAAAGAAATGAGTTCAACGATAGTGTCGGAAGAAGATTTCATTTTACCTGTCTATAAGGGTGAATTAGAAGAAGGATATCAATTTGATGGCTGGGAAATTGCTGGTTTCGAAGGTAAAAAAGATGCTGGCTATGTTCTTAATCTATCAAAAGATACCCTTATAAAACCTGTATTCAAGAAAATAGAGGACAAAAAGGAAGAGGAAAATAAACCTACTTTTGATGTATCCAAAAAGAAAGATAAGGTGCAAGTAAATCATAATCAATTAGATGAAAGTCACAGAAAAGAGGATTTCCAAAGAGAAAATCATTCACACAAATCTGATTCAACTAAGGATGTTAAAGCTACAATTCCTGATAAAAATGATAAAAACTTTGAAAATACGAAAGAAGTTTATCTTAATGAACCAGAGAATATAGCTAATAAACATACCAATATCGATAGTAAATCGGATACTAACAATTCTGATAGATTGCCAAAAACCGGAACAGTTAGAGAAGGTTTTACACCATTCATTGCTGGAATATTGTTTACCGTAGGCACATTTCTTGGATTGAAGAAAAAAGATCAAGATTAGGACAAAAGCTATAGAAAAATGGTTTGTATACTGAGATGAGATAGTGTGGTGATGAAACAATTTTGTGACAATTACTATTTACTATTTAATACTTAATTCTTAAGTTTACATTGATAATTATACTCTTTTAGAATGTATTAATGTACTTTATTTAGATAACAAAAAATCTTCTTATTACAGATAGGAAGATTTTTTGGATTTTACCAATTTCATAAAATACTGTGTTGAACTATAGAATAAAAATACTGTTGCAATCGGAAAAGTGAAGAAGCTCATTAGGGCTTCTTTTCTTTTATCTTAACTATTCAACCACTTAGACCGATATAGCGACCAGATAGGCAAAAGAACTTGTTCTTGAAAATGACCTCTGTTATAATGATTTTTGTAAGGAACAGGAGGCGTCAATCAGATAAGTCAAGTTCCTAAAAAAGAAATTGGAGATAAAGAAATGAAAAAGTTATTGGGGATTGTATTTTTAATAGCAGCAGCGACAGTAGTGTATTTTGCTTCTGTTGGCTGGCCAAGTTTAGATGTCAACCTCTGGTCACTGATTCCGGTAGGGTTGTTCCTCTTTTTCACACTAGAGAATCTTTTGAGAAAGGATTACAAGGCTAGTCTGATGTGTTTGATTATCGCCTTTTTCATTGCGAATGCAATTTTGGACCTTTTGCCAATTTCAAGTAGCTTGGTGATTGGAGCAGGTGTGCTGGCTTGTGTAGGTATTGGTTACCTCTTTCCTGATAAAGAGAGTAAATAGAAATTATTGAAAAATAGATAAAGAAAAAACACTTCAACCACTGTATTTTAGTTTGATTGAGGTGTTTTTGATTTCATTTTTTTATTTCTGAGCCATCAATTCAACAATCATCTCGATATACATGACAAGGGTCAATAAGAACCCTGCACGCCAGAAGAATTTGATGAATTTAGGATAGTAAAAGCTACGTTTTTTCAAAAGAAAGAAAAAAACGAGAATAATAGCTAGGAGTGAGAGGGCTAGGCCTAGTCTAGGGAGAAAATTATGAGTAAAGGTTTTAGCTGTAATCAGGTAATACTCAAATACTAAAACTGGAAAAGCCAAATCCGCAAAGTTTCGTCCTAGTTTTTTTAATCTAAAAAGTTTGGTTATGATAATGCAGACGACTAAAGTCAGTATCAATAATAA
This sequence comes from Streptococcus sp. UMB0029, assembly GCF_002871495.1. GTDB lineage: Bacteria > Bacillota > Bacilli > Lactobacillales > Streptococcaceae > Streptococcus. The sequence continues at coordinate 9,122 of NZ_PNGD01000011.1, read as the reverse complement.
AATAGATGCTAATTTCATTAAAATCATATCCATATTGTATCATAAAAAAAGGCTAATGGAAACGAGAAACAGAGGAATTTATAGGAAAGTCAGGCTTTTGAGATTGTGGGTGTTTTTTGTTATAATGAAGGTTATGAAATCTTATAATACCTTGAATGATTATTATCGAAAACTCTTTGGAGAAAAGACTTTTAAAGTCCCTATTGATGCGGGATTTGACTGTCCCAATCGTGATGGAACTGTAGCTCATGGGGGCTGTACTTTTTGTACGGTTTCTGGTTCTGGAGATGCGATTGTGGCACCAGATGCGCCTATCCGTGAGCAATTTTATAAGGAAATTGACTTTATGCACCGCAAGTGGCCAGATGTGCAGAAGTATCTGGTTTATTTTCAAAATTTTACCAACACTCATGAAAAGGTGGAAGTCATTCGAGAGCGCTATGAGCAAGCTATCAATGAGCCAGGTGTAGTAGGAATCAATATCGGAACGCGCCCAGACTGTTTACCAGACGAAACCATCGAATATTTGGCTGAGTTGTCGGAGCGCATGCATGTGACGGTTGAATTGGGCTTGCAGACTACTTATGAAGCAACCTCTGATCTGATTAATCGGGCCCACTCCTATGAATTGTACGTGGAAACGGTCAAGCGTTTGAGAAAGTATCCCAAGATTGAGATTGTTTCTCATTTGATCAATGGACTTCCTGGTGAAACCCATGAGATGATGCTTGAAAATGTCCGCCGCTGTGTCACGGATAATGATATTCAAGGAATTAAACTGCACTTGCTTCACCTGATGACCAATACGCGTATGCAACGGGATTACCATGAGGGACGTTTGCAACTGATGAGCCAGAACGAATATGTCAAGGTCATCTGTGACCAACTGGAAATCATTCCCAAACATATCGTCATCCATCGAATTACAGGAGATGCACCTAGAGATATGCTGATTGGACCTATGTGGAGCCTCAATAAGTGGGAAGTGCTAAATGCTATTGAAACTGAAATGCGACGTCGTGGAAGTGTTCAAGGATGCAAGGCTGTAAAACAGGAGTTTGAAAATGAAAAGACCACTTGAAATGGCACATGATTTTTTGGCTGAGGTTGTGAATCAGGATGATATCGTTGTGGATGCGACAATGGGAAATGGCCACGATACCCTTTTTTTAGCCAAGCTAGCCAAGAAAGTCTATGCCTTTGATATTCAGGAGCAAGCCTTGGAAAAGACGCAAGAGCGTTTGAACCAGGCTAGAATGACAAATGCCCAGTTAATCTTGCAAGGCCATGAGACACTGGACCAGTTTGTGACAGAAGCCAAGGCAGGGATTTTTAATCTGGGCTATTTGCCATCAGCTGATAAGTCAGTCATTACCCAACCTCAGACGACGATTGAAGCATTAGAAAAGTTGTGTCATTTGCTTGTCAAAGGGGGACGGATTGCTATCATGATCTACTATGGTCATGAAGGAGGCGACCTCGAGAGAGATGCTGTCTTGGATTTTGTCAGTCAGTTGAACCAACAAGAGTACACAGTTGCCATTTACCGAACTTTAAACCAAGTCAACAACCCACCGTTTTTAGTAATGATTGAAAAATTAGAGAGATATAGACATGGATAAACAATACCTGCGTGAAAAGCTGGATGCCATGCGCCAGAACTTTGTTGAATCAACCCACCACGAACGAGCGGTGGGCGTGCTAGATCAAGCACATATGAGCAAAAAAATGCTTAAAATCAAGAAAAAATTAGTAGCTCTTGAAATGGAACGGTGCCAGAGAAAAATTGAGCACAAGGATTGTTCCAAGATTGACCAAAAAATCAAAGAGCAGAAGGAGATATTTGAATCCTGTTGTAAAAAAGATTAAGGAGGACGTGCGTGGAATTACTGATTTACCTCATCCTATTTTTACTGGTTTTGATTGTCTCAAGTACAACCAATAAGCTCCTGCCCTTTTTGCCTCTCCCTTTGGTGCAGATTCTTTTGGGAATTGTGATTGGTCTCTTTTTACCCAATACCGACTTTCACCTCAATACGGAGTTGTTTTTGGCTCTGGTTATCGGGCCCTTGCTTTTCCGAGAGTCGGAAGAAGCGGATATTACGGCTATTTTAAAACACTGGCGAATCATTATCTATCTCATATTTCCAGTGATTTTCATCTCGACCCTGAGTTTGGGTGGCTTGGCCCATCTTCTTTGGCTCAGTCTTCCCTTGGCGGCTTGTTTGGCTGTTGGGGCAGCCCTTGGCCCTACAGACTTGGTTGCCTTTGCCTCTCTTTCGGAGCGGTTTAGCTTTCCTAAGCGCGTGTCCAATATCCTTAAGGGTGAAGGACTCTTGAATGATGCTTCTGGTTTGGTGGCTTTTCAGGTGGCCTTGGCCGCTTGGACAACAGGAGCCTTTTCCCTTGGGCAAGCTAGTAGTTCGCTCATCTTTTCAATTCTAGGCGGTTTTTTGATTGGCTTTTTAACAGCCATGATCAACCGTTTCCTCCATAGCTTCTTGCTAAGTGTGCGAGCAACGGATATTGCTAGTGAGCTCCTTCTGGAATTGAGTTTGCCCTTGGTAACCTTCTTCCTGGCAGAAGAAGTCCACGTTTCAGGGATTATTGCCGTTGTGGTTGCTGGGATTTTAAAGGCAAGCCGTTTTAAGAAAATTACGCTCCTCGAAGCCCAAGTGGATACGGTGACCGAGACGGTTTGGCACACAGTGAACTTTATGCTCAATGGTTCTGTCTTTGTGATTTTAGGGATGGAGCTGGAAATGATAGCAGAACCTATCTTGACCAATCCAATCTATAATCCCTTACTTTTATTGGGATCTCTTGTAGCCCTCACCTTTGTCCTCTTTGCCATTCGTTTTATCATGATTTATGGCTATTACGCCTATAGGACTAGACGTCTCAAGAAAAAGCTAAATAAGTATATGAAGGACATGCTTCTTTTGACCTTCTCAGGTGTTAAGGGAACGGTGTCGATTGCTACGATCCTTCTGATACCAAGTAATCTAGAGCAGGAGTATCCTCTCTTACTTTTCCTCGTTGCAGGTGTGACGCTTGTAAGCTTTTTAACAGGTCTCTTGATCCTGCCTCATCTTTCTGATGAACAGGAAGAAAGCAAGGATTATCTCATGCATATCGCCATTTTGAATGAGGTTACTTCGGAGTTAGAAAAAGAACTTGAAACTCATAAGAATAAGCTCCCTCTCTATGCAGCTATTGACAATTACCATGGACGAATAGAGAATCTTATCTTGAGTCAAGAAAATAAGGGGGCTCAAGAAGACTGGGAGACCTTGAAACTTCTCATCCTCAGTATTGAAAGTGATGGTCTGGAACAGGCCTACGAAGAAGGCAAGATGAGTGAGCGTGCCTATCGAGTCTACCAACGTTATCTGAAAAACATGGAACAAGGTATCAATCGTAAGTTTGCTTCACGAGTGACCTATTATTTCCTTGTTTCCTTGCGGATTTTACGTTTTCTCCTTCACGAAGTCTTTACCTTAGGCAAGACCTTCCGTAGTTGGAAAAATGAAGAATCACAGAAACTCAGAGCCCTTGACTATGACCAAATTGCAGAGCTCTATCTAGAAAATACAGAGATGATTATCGAAAGTCTGGAGAATCTTAAAGGGGTTTATAAGAGTTCTTTAATCAGCTTCATGCAGGATTCTCGTCTCCGAGAAACAGCTATTATCACCAGTGGTGCCTTTGTCGAACGGGTTATCAATCGCGTCAAGCCCAACAATATCGATGAAATGCTGAGAGGCTATTATCTGGAGCGCAAGTTGATTTTCGAATACGAAGAAAAACGATTGATTACGACCAAGTATGCCAAGAAGTTACGACAAAATGTAAATAACTTAGAGAACTATTCCTTGAAGGAAGCTGCCAATACCCTGCCTTATGATATGGTGGAATTGGTAAGAAGAAATTAATCAAGATTATAAGTGAAGGAGTATGACATGAAGAAGTGGTGGAAAGAGCTGATAGACAAGCCTCTATTAAAAGCATTTTTGCATTATTATCAAGCATCAGATAGTGAGTTGACCAGTGTTGCAGTAGCCTACTATTGGTTGATATCGATATTTCCCCTGCTTTTGGTGGTGGTTAATATCCTCCCTTATTTTCAGATTCCAGTTTCCAATTTTTTAAACGTGACTAATAGTTTTTTGCCTGATACGGTTTATGACGTTGTTGCAAAAATTGTAATGGAAGTTCTGACTCAGCCATCAACAGGTTTACTGAGTTTTGCGGTTTTGTCAGCCCTCTGGACCTTTTCAAAATCCATGAATTTCCTACAGAAAGCCTTTAATAAAGCTTACGGAGTTGCTAAAAATCGTGGAATGATTTCCAGTCAGCTCATGAGTTTGTTTGTCAGTTTTGGCTTGCAGATTCTCTTTGCTTTAGCTCTCTTTCTCAGTGTCTTTGGGCGAATGCTTCTCAACCTTATCAAGAGCTACTGGAAATCGGATAGTCCTCTCTTTGATTATCTGCAAGACCTAACAGGTCCCTTGGTCTATGCCTTGATTTTTGCTATCTTGGTCATGCTTTATTATTTTCTGCCCAATGTTAAGGTCCGACGGATTCGACATGTATTGCCAGGTAGTGCCTTTGTCTTGTTGATCCTGGTCTTACTGCTCAATATCTTTTCAGTCTATGTCAACAATTATGTCAATCACATAGTGGACGTGCGTTTTTTCAGTTCTGTCGTAGTGGTGGTCATGATGTTCTGGTTTATTCTCATTGCTAAGATTTTGATTGTCGGCGCGGTGATTAATGCCAGTGTGCAGAGTTTGAAAGATCTGAATTTTAGAAAAGACTAACGAATTTTTAATTCATTACAAAACGCATAATATCAAGGTTGATGTGTACTGACCCCAAAAAGGCGGCAAAAAGCAAGCACCTGCAAGCAACGTGCCGAAATGGTCAAATCCTGATTATGTCAACGAATTAGACCCAAAAATCGTTGATATGCTAGTAGAATTTCACAAGTCGCAAGGCACTTTGGAAATTCCCGAGGCGTAAGCAGAAATCGCCCAAAAACGTGAAGAAATCGAGCAAAGGAGAGCTGAGCTTGAGGATAAAAAACAAGAGCTTTTGAACCGCTTGAACAAATAGAGTTTCGCAAGTATTATGCTTACAAATTACTTGAGCAATTAACTAAAATATAAACCCTGCCTTTATATCTAGGTAGGGTTTATATTTTAGAAATTCACGTAGGTTGTTTCGGTTTTTTCATACCCAGTATAATCTGAGTTTCTATAGTATCCAGTGATAAACATCCATTTTCTTTGAGCAACATGGATATAAGTATTTGTTATGTAGTATGGATATGGGCTTTGTGACTCCAAGTAACTCTCATAAGCTTGCGTACCAATATATGCTCCACTAATTATGCCACCCCATGGGCCACCCACCATAGAACCTATAAGAGCAAAAAACGCGGATATTCCAGATTGAATCATGAAGTGAGCGAATGTGTT
>NZ_PNGD01000011.1:0-3383 GCF_002871495.1 Streptococcus sp. UMB0029 | reverse complement strand
ACCAGATACAACTTTAGAGTTTGCCGATAAGCTATCATCAGCAAAAACAACAAGCGACGGGGAAATGCTAGACATACAGAAAATAGACATAACTAGCAAACACATGATTTAAACATCTTAGACATAACGGAAACTCCTTTGTATTTTTGATTTTTTTCAACTTTTGTTATACAATAAAACCAAATAAAAAGAAAGCGGTAACAATATGCTTAATGCGAAAATTTTTTATATATTTTTATTTTTGATCTTTGTCGAAACTACAGGCTTGTTGTTGTTGAAAAACGGTCTTGAAAGAGGTTATTTAGATACAGGAGCTATCATCCTTGCAGTTTTTTCATTTGCTTTTTACAACCTATGTTCATTAAAACCAAATAAAAAGAAAGCGGTAACAATATGCTTAAGGCGAAAATTTTTTATATATTTTTATGTTTGATCGTTATTGAAACTACAGGCTTGTTGTTGTTGAAAAAAGGCCTTGAAAAGGGTTATTTAGATACAGGAGCTATTATCCTCGCAGTTTTTTCATTTGCTTTTTACAACCTATGTTCATTCGCTTGGGTCTGCAGTACAATAAAAAACAATAAAAAATAAATAGACGTATTTTCAAAAAAAGATTGCATATTTATCTCAGCAAAACGACGATTTAAATCGTCGTTTTTTTGTATAACTCCCCCTGAAATTTATTTTAATTATGCAAATTTCACGTATTTTTGGTGCTGAGACAACGATTCTGAGAGCTTTTCAGACTTTTTTGCGACCTTGTCTATCATTAGAAAAGCTTAGAGCACCAAAGGATTTAATACCTGATAATATGCGTTTTTTTGATTATGAAAATTAATAGATAAACATGGCGTCACCGAAACTAAAGAAGCGGTAGTGTTCTTGGATGGCATGGTGGTAGGCATCTAAGACTAATTCGCGACCTGCAAAGGCAGAAACCAACATGACCAGAGTTGATTTTGGCAGGTGGAAGTTGGTTGAGAAGGCATCGACAACCTTCCATTCATAGCCAGGTTTGATAAAGATATTGGTCCAGCCAGAATCTGCCTGGATCTGTCCATCAAACTTGGAACCAATAGTCTCCAAGGTGCGGATAGAAGTGGTTCCAACAGCGATGACACGACCACCATTTTCCTTGACAGAGTGAAGGGTTGCAGCTGCTTCCTCAGAAAGTTGATAGAATTCTGAGTGCATTTCGTGTTCGTCCAGATTGTCAACAGAAACGGGTCTAAAGGTTCCGAGTCCGACATGAAGAGTCAGATAGACTAGATGAACTCCTTTAGCTTGGATTTCTGCCAGCAGTTCTTTGGTGAAGTGGAGACCAGCAGTAGGTGCTGCAGCAGAGCCACTTTCCTTGGCGTAAACAGTTTGATAGCGTTCACGATCATCCAGTTTTTCGTGGATATAAGGTGGCAGAGGCATTTCACCCAGACTTTCTAAGACTTCTAGGAAAATTCCTTGGTATTCAAAGCGGACAATACGGCCCCCGTGGGTCAATTCTTCCGTCACGACAGCGCTGAGACGGCCATCACCAAAGCTGACACGAGTACCGACCTTGAGACGTTTGGCAGGTTTAGCCAGAACTTCCCACTCATCTCCATTAGTATTTTTAAGCAGGAGAAGTTCCACATGACCTCCAGTTTCTTCCTTTTGACCATAGAGTCGGGCAGGGAGAACGCGGGTGTCGTTCATGACAAGGGCATCACCAGGTTCAAGCATATCAATAATAGAGTGGAAGTGTTTATCCTGCATTTCACCCGTCTCACGGTTGACGATGAGAAGTTTAGAGGCATCCCGTTTTTCAAGGGGCGTTTGGGCAATCAATTCCTCAGGCAAGTGGAAATCAAAATCAGCTGTATTCATATATCTGTTCATTCTTTCTAAGTTCTAATCCTATCCATTATAACATGTTTCAAGTTTGGACGCTCTTTTTTTAGAAATTAAATCGTTTTCACTTGACAAAAATTGGTCTATACCATATAATGAATATAGATTAAAACGGAGGATGAAAAGATGAAAGTTATTAAAGTTGAAAACCAAGTTGAAGGTGGAAAAGTTGCGTTTGAGATTTTGAAGGAAAAATTGGCAAATGGTGCTCAAACATTGGGACTTGCGACAGGAAGCAGTCCGCTTGAATTTTACAAGGAAATCGTTGAAAGTGACCTTGATTTTTCAAATCTAACCAGTGTCAACCTTGATGAGTATGTAGGGCTTGACGGGGACAACCCACAGTCTTATCGTTACTTTATGCAAGAAAACTTGTTTAACCAAAAACCATTTAAAGAAAGTTTCTTGCCTCGTGGGGTTAAGGACAATGCTGAAGCTGAAGTTGAACGCTACAACCAAATTTTGGCTGACCATCCAGTTGACCTCCAAATCTTGGGAATTGGTCGAAATGGGCATATCGGATTTAATGAACCTGGTACTCCATTTGACAGTCAAACGCATTTAGTAGAACTGGACCAGTCTACTATTGAAGCCAATGCTCGTTTTTTTGACAAGATTGAAGACGTCCCAACCCAAGCCATTTCAATGGGGATTAAAAATATCTTGGATGCCAAGTCAATCCTTCTCTTTGCTTACGGTGAATCAAAAGCAGAAGCCATTGCTGGAACAGTGTCTGGCCCAGTGACTGAGAGTCTACCAGCAAGTAGCTTACAAAATCACCCAGATGTGACCATCATCGCAGATGCTGAAGCGCTCAGCTTGTTAGAAAAATAAAAAGCAACCACTTGCTCTTTGGAGTGAGTGGTTTTAGACGTATAAAACTTCAACATTACGTTAGGGGATTGCATGAATAAAGAAGAATTTCTAAAAATAAAAGAAGCATATAAGAGCGCTAGAACAGAAGAGAGAAAAATAATAATAAACTTCATTACAAAGAAGAAAGATAATGAAGGGAATTATCTTTTTACTAAGTCAAAAGATAAACCATATAACACAAGAAATCAATATTCAGGATGCAGAGGATCTAAAAAATATACCTCGGGTAGTAGATTATCTAGACCATATGATTTATCAAATCACCTGTGGATTGATTTGTCATATAAAGGAAATGACATCTTAATCTCTTTACAGTCTTTTGATATTGATCCAAATAGTAAAGAACTTCACGTCTTATATGATAGAATAGGCATATTATTTGAACAATCTAAAAAAATTCCAATTTTTAAAGATTGCTATACAATAACTAAAGTCAGTGATGCTTTTCTTAAAATGGAAACAACAAACTGGGAATTACCTTTATCTGAAGCAGATATGGAGGAGATGGTGAACTATATTATTAATCATTATGAGCTAAATTCCCAAACGAAGTTCCGCTGTTAGTAGAAGTGGAAGTTAGTCTGATAAAAATCCTAAAAACCAGTGGAATTCCGTGTCAG